>JBBRJU010000079.1:0-7879 GCA_038218895.1 Burkholderiales bacterium | reverse complement strand
CTGCTGCTTCGCCGATTTGCTGCAGCGCGCCGGGTCCCGCCCCGGCTGGCGGGTCACTTTCTTGTCGCGACAAGAAAGTCACCAAAGAAACGCGTTTCGAACTTGGCGTACGGCACCCAGTGCTGGATGAGGCCCGGGCGCTGCGCCTCGCCTGTCCGGCTCGAACACCTTACCCCTGGCGACCGCAGTCGCCTCGGCGGTGGTTCCGCTGCGCAGACCGTCGTCACGCTGGGTCTGCGCATGCAGACTGTCGGCTGCGTCGATGTCTGCGGTTCTGCACGGTCGCCGCCTGCACCGACCGTGCCTTGCCGGGGTGTTCACGTCACAGCCCTGACCGGGGGGGCACGGCCGTGCAATGGCCGTGCTGTGTCCGGCTGGCGATGTTCGAGCCGAACAGGCGAGTCGCCCGCCTCGATGCCGCCAAGCGCTGCGCTGGCATCGGAAAGTTAAAAAAAGCGCCTCGTTGTCCAACTTTCTGGCGCAGCAGAAAGTTGGTCGCCCGCCGGGGCGAGACCCGGCGCGCTGCAGCAAATCGGCGAAGCACCAGCAAGACGCACAAGCAACAAAGCAGCCAGCTGCCAGCAACCAGCAACCAGCAACCAGCAACCAGCAACCAGCCACCAACGGCAGCTCAGAGCCCCAAGCCGCCCAACAGCCTGGTCGCTCAGCCCACATCCACCGGCATCCAGCGCCGCAGGTGCGCCGCGTTGGCACCACGCTGCCCCTTGGCGTGTTTCAGTTCTGCACGCGCCACGGTGCGCAGATGCACCTCGTCGGGTCCGTCCAGAAAGCGCAAAGCACGGCCCCAGGCCCACAGCCGGGCCAGCGGAGTGTCGGGCGACAGGCTCATCGCGCCGAAGACCTGCATCGCGCGGTCGAGCACGCGGGTCTGCAGCCGGCTGCTGACGAGCTTGATCGCCGCCACGTCGGTGCGGGCAGCTGCGCTGCCGGCCTGGTCCAGCACCCAGGCGGCGTGCAGCACCAACAGGCGGGCCTGGTCGATTTCCACCCGGCTCTCGGCAATCCAGTCTTGCACATTGGCAAAGTCGCTGAGCCGGCCGCGGAAGGCGCGCCGCTCCAGCGCGCGCTCGCACATCAGTTCCAGCGCCAGTTCACACTGGCCGATGCTGCGCATCGCATGGTGCACCCGCCCCGGCCCCAGCCGCGCCTGGGCCAGCGCAAAACCGGCACCTGGTGCACCCAGCATCGCATCGACCGGCACCCGCACCTGGCGGAACACCAGCTCGCAGTGGCCGTCCAGGCTCTGGTGGTCCATCACCGGGATGTTGCGCTCCACCGTCAGCCCAGGCGTGTCCATCGGCACCAGCAGCATCGAATGGCGCGCATGCTCGGGTGCGTTGTCGTCCTCGCTCACCCCCAGCACCACCGCCAGCCGGCAGAGCGGGTGCGCCGCGCCGGTGATGAACCATTTGCGGCCGTTGAGCACCCAGTGGTCGCCATCACGCTGGATGCGGGTGGTGAGCTGCGTCGGGTCAGACGACGCGGTGTCGGGCTCGCTCATCGCGAAGCAGGACCGGATCTCACCGGCCAGCAACGGCGCCAGCCAGCGTTCGGCCTGGGCCGGGGTGGCGGCGATCTGCAGCAACTCCATCGTGCCGCTGTCGGGCGCATTGCAGTTGAAGGCCTCGGCCGCCCAGGGCACACGGCCCATGATCTCAGCCAGCGGCGCGTAGTCCAGGTTGCACAGGCGCGTGCCGGGCTGGTCGTCACGCAGGCTGGGCAGGAACAGATTCCACAGCCCCAGCGCACGTGCCTGCGACTTCAGGCTCTCGACCAGGTCCAGCGGGTAGATGCCGGCGTCTGACCAGCGGTGCCAGTCCGGCAGCGACGGCAGCACCAGGTCGGCCATGAACTGGCGCAGCTGAGCCTGCAGCGCCAATGAGCGGGGGGAGTGTGCGAAGTCCATCGGCCGATTCTTCGGGCCCTGGCGGGCGGGCCTTGTCGCTGCCGGGACGCGGGGCCGGCGCCATCGCTGCCGGCTTGCGGCAGATCAAACCGGGCCGGCGCTGCGGCATCATGCGCGCCATGCACCCGCTCGCCCCCACCATCCGCGCCCTCAGCTTCGACGTCTTCGGCACCGTGGTCGACTGGCGCAGCAGCGTCATCGCCGAAGGCCAGGCGCTGGGCCCCCGTCTGGGCCTGCAGGCCGACTGGGCGGCGCTGGCCGATGCCTGGCGCAAGGGCTACTTCGCATCGATGGCGCAAGTGGCCCGCGGCGCGCTGGCCTGGGACACGATCGACGCCCTGCACCGCCGGGTGCTCGACCACCTGCTGCCCCGGCACGGCCTGCAGGCGCTGGGCGAGGCCGACCGCGCCCACTTCAACACCGTGTGGCACCGGCTGGCGCCCTGGCCCGACACCGTGGCCGGGCTGGGCCGGCTGAAGCAGGGCTTCACCATCAGCACGCTGTCCAACGGCAACCTGGCGCTGCTGGTGGCCATGGCCAAGCATGCGGGCCTGCCCTGGGACGCGGTGCTGACGGCCGAACTCTTCGGCCGCTTCAAGCCCGACCCGGCGGTGTACCTGGGCGCCGCGCGGCTGCTGGGCTTGGCACCCGACCAGATGCTGATGGTGGCGGCCCACCCGTTCGACCTGATGGCGGCGCAGCGCGCGGGCCTGAGAACGGCCTACGTTCCCCGGCCCGACGAATACGGCCCCGGCGGCCGAATGGAGCCGGTGGGCGATGCGGTGTTCGACATCACGGCCACCGACCTGGGCGACCTGGCCCGGCAGCTGGGCTGCTGATGCGGCGCGCGCCGCGCAGGATGCCAGCGCGGGGACGGCCCGAAAAACGGTTGACATGCGTCAATCTGGTGTCAGCCAAGACGGCCACCATGCAGGCATGGGCTCAGCCACGCACACCATCCCCATCCACAGCGCCAAGCCGGCGCCGGGTTGCGGCAGTTGCCTGCACAGCGCAGGCAATGGCCCGGTCTGCCAAACGCTGCTGGGTACGGCCGGCGAGGCACCGCAGCTGATCGGCCCGGCCGATGCGTTGCAGCGGCTGCTGGCCGCACTGGCGCCGGTGCTGGGTGCGGTGGAATCCACAGGCCTGGTGCGCTCCCTGCGTATACAGCCCGACGAAGTGGAGTTGCAATTGGCCGTGCGTGCCGATTGCGGCGGTGCCGCGCTGGCCGACAGCGCCTTCCAGACGCTGCGCAAGCTGCTGCCCGACACCGACATCTACGTGCTGCCTGCGCGCTGAGCGCGCGGTTGTGGCGGTGGTGGCGGTGGTGGCGGTTGTGGCGGTTGTGGCGGTTGTGGCGGTGGTGGCGGTTGTGCGGCTCAACTGAAGCTCAGCTTCGGGCGGTGCGCTGCGGCGCGGCGCACAGCTGCTGTTTGCTGCACTGGGCCGATGCCAGCGCGTCGGCATGCCGGATGTCGGCTTGGGCCCCCAGAGAGAACAACATCAGCACGGTCAACAGCGCAGACAGCGCAAATGCGGCCAATTGCTGGGCGGGGGCGATGGTCTTGGGCGGGTGCATGGCGGCGGCTCCGGGTGGGGTTTCGAGGTGCGATGCATGCACTGTCGCCCCTGACGGCCCGCCGCACGAGGGGCGCGCGACGAACTGCAATTTCACACGCACCAGCGGCGCCAAACCCGGGCCGGGCCGGCCGCCGGCTACATCACCGCACCCAGCTGCCAGGGCACGAACTCGTTCTGGCCATAGCCATGCCGCTCGCTCTTGGTGGCCTGGCCCGAAGCAGTGGCCAGCACCAGCCGGAAGATGCGCGCGCCTGCTTCGTCCACCGTCTCGCTGCCGTCGACGATGCCGCCGCAGCTGATGTCCATGTCTTCTTGCTGCTTCAGCCACAGCGCGGTGTTGGTGGCCAGCTTCAGCGACGGTGACGGCGCGCAGCCATAAGCCGAGCCACGCCCGGTGGTAAAGCAGATCAGGTTGGCGCCGCTGGCCACCTGACCGGTGGCCGACACCGGGTCGTAGCCGGGTGAATCCATGTAGACGAAGCCGCGCGCGGTGATGTGCTCGGCAAATTCATACACATCTTCCAGCCGGGTGGTGCCGCTCTTGGCGATGGCGCCCAGGCTCTTTTCCAGGATGGTGGTGAGCCCGCCGGACTAGATTCCGGCCGACGGGTTGTAGTCCATGGTCATGCCGTTGCTCGAGGTGTAGGTCTCCCACCAGCGGATGCGCGCCAGCAGCTTGTCGGCCACGGCCGGGCTGGCGGCGCGGCGGGTCAGCAAATGCTCACCGCCGTAGATCTCGGGCGTCTCGCTGAGGATGGCGGTGCCGCCATGGCGCACCAGCCGGTCGACTGCCGCGCCGAGTGCCGGGTTGGCGCTGATGCCACTGTAGCCGTCGCTGCCGCCGCATTGCAAGCCGACCACCAGGTGGCTGGCCGGCACCGGCTGGCGCTGCACCCGGTTGGCCTCGGGCAGCATCGCCTGGATCAGTGCCACGCCACGTGCCACGGTCTTGGCGGTGCCACCGGTGTCCTGGATGCTGAAGGCAACCAGCTTCGCACCTTCTTGCAGGCCTTCCTGCGCGATCAGGCCCTGGATCTGGTTGGTCTCGCAGCCCAGGCCCACCACCAGCACTGCGGCAAAGTTGGCATGCCGCGCATAGCCGCCCAGGGTGCGCCGCAGCACCCGCAGCTCTTCACCTTCACTGTCGGTGGCGCAGCCCATGCCATGGGTCAGCGCCACCACACCGTCGACGTTGGGATAGTCGGCCAGGGCTTCGGGCCGGATGTCGCGCCGGAAGTGGTCGGCAATCGCCCGCGCTGCGGTGGCCGAGCAGTTCACGCTGGTGAGCACGCCGATGTAGTTGCGCGTGGCCACCCGCCCGTCGGCCCGCACGATGCCCATGAAGGTGGCGGGCTCGGCCACGTAAGCGGTGGGCAAAGCACCCGCGCCCACCGCGTGGTCCCGCGCTGCGCTGGCCGGATTTTCAAGGAACGCCAGGTTGTGGCTGTGCACATGCTGCCCGGGCGCAATGGCCTGGGTGGCATGGCCTATCACCTGGTTGTAGCGGCGCACCGCTTCGCCAGCGGCAATCGGCGCGGTGGCCAGCTTGTGGCCGGGCGGCACCAGGCCGGTGACGGTGAGGCCAGCTTCGTCAGCCAGCAGCGTGCCGCCCAGCAGCTGGCGGCGGGCGATGACGACGTTGTCGGCGGGATGGATGCGGATGCTGGGTGCTGCAGGCTGGTTCATCGAAGGCTCCTGGGTGCCCCCAGGCCTGCAGCGCGCAGGCGCTCACAGCTTGGCGGCAGCGCGCCGCTTGGCGGCGGTGGCATCGAGCTGGTACTGCTCCTCGGCCTGGCGACGCATGTCCAGCGCAGCGTTGAGGGCGTCGGTGTAGCGCTCGGGGGAATAAGTGTTCTGGTTGGCGATGTACACGCTGCGGCGCAGCGGCCGGCCGCCGTAGCGCGGCAGGTTGACCGAGAAATGGCACTCGGGCACCGACCGGCCCGGCCGCTGGCGCAGGATCGGCCCGCTGATGCCCACCGGCAGGTCGTTCTGCTTGTTGGGGCTGGTGCCCCGCTGCAGGCCGGTGGGTGCGGGCAGCTCGGCAATGCGTTGGCGCAGCGCCTCGATCGCGCGCTTGAGCGCCGGGCGCGGGCCACTGCCCGTGCCCTGGCCGTCACTGAAGAACAGCGTCGGCTGGCCATAGCGCATTTGCCAGCCGTGTGTGCTGTGCGTGTCGATGCGCTGGATGTGCTCGGGCACACGGATGCGGGTGCCGGTGTAGATGGTGACGGTTCTTGTCTGCATGACCTGTTGGCCTTCGGTGGGTTTCTCCCCCATGAAGCCGCCGGTGGCCATCCCCAGCGACACAATCTTGTCGTGGACATCATGTCGCGTACCAAACCGGTTAGATGATCAGTTGTCGATCAAGGCCGGATCCCACGCGAACACCGTCTGGTTCTGTTGTCCCAGGCCGCTGATGCCGAGGCTCATCTTATCGCCGGGCTTCAGAAACAACGCTTGCGGTTTGTGACCCATTCCCACTCCTGGCGGAGTTCCTGTGGTGATCAGATCCCCTGGATAGAGGGTCATGAAGCGGCTGATGTAGCTGACCAGCTGGGCGACGCCGAAGACCATGGTCCTGGTGCTGCCGTTCTGGTGGCGGTGGCCGTTGACGTCCAACCACATCGGCAGGTCCTGCGGGTCGGGCACCTCGTCGGCGGTCACCAGCCAGGGGCCGATCGGGCCGAAGGTGTCGCAGCCCTTGCCCTTGTCCCAGGTGCCGCCGCGCTCGAGCTGGTATTCACGCTCGGAGACATCGTTGACGACGCAATAACCTGCCACATGGGAGAGCGCATCGGCCTCGGACACATAGCGCGCCCTGCTGCCGATCACCACGCCCAGCTCGACCTCCCAATCGGTCTTGGTCGAGCCCTGGGGCAGCACCACCGGGTCGTTGCAGCCCACCACGGTGCTCGTGTGCTTGGTGAACAGCACCGGCTCGGCCGGCACCGGCATGCCCGATTCAGCGGCGTGGTCGGCATAGTTCAGGCCCACGCAGATGAACTTGCCCATGCCGCTCCAGGGCGGCGCCATGCGGCCGGGGCTCGCCACCAGCGGCAGGCTGCCGGGGTCCAGTGCGCGCAGCGGGGCCAGGCCGGCGGGCGTCAGCATCTCGGCACGCAGGTCGGCAATGACGCCCGACAGGTCACGCACCTGGCCGTTAGCGTCCAGCATCGCGGGTATCTCGTGGCCCTTGGGGCCGTGGCGCAGCAGCTTCATGGTGGTCTCCTTCACTCGGTGGTTGCTTGCATGGACAGAAGCGCTGCAGATCCAGCAGCCGCCGTGGAACCCGGCTTCGCCGGGCCACTGGCGGCACCCCCTGGGGGGAGCGCCGCAGGCGCTTCGGGGGGGGTTAGTTACTCCAGCCGCCGTCGATGACCTGGGCGGTGCCGGTGGTGAAGGCGCTTTCGTCGCTGGCCAGGTACACGGCCAGCGCGGCGATCTCGCTGGTGCGACCCAGGCGGCCCATGGGCTGGCGTGCAATGAACGCGGCCTCCACCTGGACGGTGGTCTGGCCACTGGCGGCTGCCTGGGCGGCGATGCGGTCGCGCAACGAGGGGGATTCCACCGTGCCGGGGCAGATGGCATTGCAGCGCACACCCCGGGTGATGAAGTCGGCCGCCACCGACTTGGTCAGGCCGATCACTGCGGCCTTGGTGCTGCCGTAGACGAATCGGTTGGGGGCGCCCTTCAGGCTGCCGGCCACGCTGGCCAGGTTGATGATGCTGCCGCCGTGGCCACCGTTCTCGACGAGCATGCCGGGCAGGAAGGCCTGGATGGTGCGGAACTGGCTGCGCACGTTCAAGTTGAAGGCGAAGTCCCAGTCGGCCTCGGTGCAATCGAGCACCGTGCCGGCATGCACATAACCTGCGGCGTTGACCAGCACGTGCACCGGGCCGGCCGCAGCAGCGGCGGCGCGGATGGCGGCAGCGTCGGTGGCGTCCAGCACCTGGGCGCGGCAGCCGGTGGCCTCGACCACGCCGTGCAGCAGTGCGGCGCTGATGTCGGTGGCGATGACGCTGGCGCCTTCACGCACGAAGGCCTCGGCGATGGCGCGGCCGATGCCCTGGCCGGCGGCGGTGATCGGTCTGACCAAGTCGGTGGCGGCCGACTTCATCACCCAGGGTGTGCGCTGCAACGCGATCTGCCCGGGCACGGTCGAGTCGCCCTCGCTGCGTGACCGCATCCAGGCCCCGGCCCAGGCCAGCGGCCAGCCCCCGGCGCAGGTCGAGGCGGCGATTGTTGCGCGCCAGCCCATGGGCCGGCTGGGCCGCACCACCGAGATCGCCGCGCTGGCCGTGTACCTGGCCAGCGACGAGAGCGCCTTCACCACCGGCACGTCGCAAGTCATCGATGGCGGCTGGTCCA
>JBBRJU010000078.1:0-7884 GCA_038218895.1 Burkholderiales bacterium | reverse complement strand
GGCGGCGCAGGTCGGCCAGCAGGTCGGCGCGGCGCACCTTGATCTCGTGCGCCACCGGTTCAACGTAATCCTCCACGGTGGTGTGGCGGATCGAATAGACATCGGGCATGGCCATCGCCCAGACCGGGTCGGTCTGGGGGTCGGGCCAGGCGTCGGCTGCAACACCGCTGCCTGCGTCGCCGCCCTCGCGGGCCCGCAGGCTCAGGCCGCGCCACACCACCCGGCCGGCGCGCTGCATGGTGCGCGCCACTTGCGCCACCAGCTGCTCATGGTCGCTGCGCGCAGCGCGGTTCTTCAGCAAGCTGTGGTGCAACACCTGCAGGCCGGCGTCGGTCACTCTCACCGTGTCGCGGCCCTGGGCATCCTGCTGGCGCTGCAGCAGGCCGGCAGCCAGCAGTTCCACTTCCAGCAGGTCCTGGTAAGGCCAGCCGGCCGAGTGCCACACCGCACGCAGCCGCCGGTGGTGGGCGGTGCCGATGGTGGGGCGCGTGGGGGGTAGCGTGGTGGGGGGCGTGGTGGGGGGCAGCGTGGTGCTGGGCATGCGCCCGGGCCTGGTGCGGCAGGCGGCGGTTTCGAATGCGACCGCGTCAGAGCCTGAGCGTTTTTCGGTCGTGTCCGATCGGCGCGTCGATTGGCGCCCGATCCAGGCGCAAGGCGAAGTCATTGCCCGGGCTGTGGCGGGCATTTGCAACGACGAGCGCAGGCACTTTGGCGTGATGCGCGGGCATGACCGAAAGGCTTACAGCCGAGGCCAGGACTTCCTGCGCCGCCGCCTGCCCAGAGCACCTGCGCACTGGACAGCATCCCAGGCCAGACGCGCAGGTCAGTCGGTAACCTGCACGCCCTTCCAGAAGGCCAGCCGGCCCTTGATGTTGGCTGCGGCCTCGCTCGGCTCGGGGTAGTACCAGACAGCGTCGGCGTTCAGGTCGCCATTGACCAGCAGGCTGTGGTACCGCGCCTGGCCCTTCCAGGGGCAGGACGTGCGGTGGTTGCTGTGCGCCAGATAGTCGGGCTTGACTGCTGACGCGGGAAAGTAGTGGTTGCCTTCCACTACCACGGTGTCGCCGCTCTCGGCAATCACCACGCCGTTCCACATTGCTTTCATCTCGGGCTCCTCGCCACTGGCCAAGTCGTGCCGAATGGTACGCCGGCACCGCCGCCCGGCGGCGCGTGGGCTCAAGCCGGCGGGCCAGCGCGCCGATACACATGCACCCAGCCGCCGCCGGAAGCCTGCTGCCACTGTCTGGGCCACCGCCTGCCCGCTGCCACGCTGCGGGGGCGCCGACCACTGAAAGGCCACCATGCACACCAGCACCATGCCCGCCACGGGCTCCCTGTCCAAGACCGCTGACCGCCTGATCCTGCTGGCCCTGGCCGCCAGCGGGCTGATCGCCCTCGCCCTGGGGCTGCAATACGACCAGCTCGGCACCGCGCTGGTGGCGGGCGGCCTGTTGCTGGCCATGGGCGCGGCCGCAGGCACCCTGGCGGCGGGTACGCTGGTGTCGAGCCTGGTGCTGGCCTGCTGCCTGATGGCCATGACCGCGCTGCAGATCCAGCTGGCCCGCGGCACGCTGGAACTGCACTTCGGCGTGTTCGTCACGCTGGGCGTGTTGCTGGTCTACCGCGACTGGCGGCCCATCGTCGCCGCAGCCGGGCTGATTGCCGTGCACCACGTGGTGTTCGACCGCCTGCAAGCCGGTGGCGTGGGCGTGTATTGCCTGGCCACGCCCGACTTCACCCGCGTCATGGCGCATGCCGGCTATGTGGTGGTGCAGACCGGCTTCGAGATCTACATGGCCGTGCTGATGCGCCGCAACGCCAATGCCGCTGAAGAAGTGGCCACCATCGTCGGCCACATGGGCGACGGCCAGTCACTGGCCCTGGACGTCGACCGGCTGCGCGCCGACACGCCGCTGGGCCAGGCCCTGCGCACCGCCGTGCTGCGCCTGAACGCGGCGATGGTGTCGGTCAGCCAGACCGCCGGCAGCATTGCCCTGGCCTCGGGTGAAGTGGCCAGCGGCGGCGCCGACCTGAGCCACCGCACCGAGCAAACCGCCAGCAGCCTGCAGCAGACCGCCAGCGCGATGGCGCAGCTCACCGGCACGGTGCAGCAAAGCGCCGAATCGGCCAGCACCGCCAACCAGCTGGCGCAGTCGGCCGTGCAGGCGGTGCAGCGCGGCGGCGCCGTGGTGCAGCAGGTGGTGGCCAACATGGGCGACATCAGCGCCTCCAGCCGGAAGATCGCCGACATCATCGGCACCATCGACGGCATCGCCTTCCAGACCAACATCCTGGCGCTGAACGCGGCCGTGGAAGCCGCACGCGCCGGGGAGCAGGGCCGCGGCTTTGCCGTGGTGGCATCTGAAGTGCGCAGCCTGGCCCAGCGCAGCGCAGCCGCTGCGCGCGAGATCAAGGGCCTGATCGGCGCCAGCGTCGAGAAGGTGGAATCCGGCAGCGCCCTGGTGCAGCAGGCCGGCGGCATGATGGACGAGATCGTGGTGGGTATCCGCCGGGTGTCCGATGTCATCGGCGAGATCAGCGCGGCCAACCAGGCGCAGCGCAACGGCATCGGCCAGATCAATGCATCGGTCGGCGAGCTTGACGGCATGACCCAGCAGAACGCCGCACTGGTGGAGCAATCGGCCGCTGCGGCCGAAAGCCTGAAAGACCAGGCCGGCCAGCTCGCCAGGGTGATCGGCTCGTTCAGGCTGTCGACAGCCGCCGCCTGAAAAGCACGGGCCGGCACCAGGCCGTCCCGTGAAGCGCCCCTGGAGCGCAGGGCCGCATCGGCGCTTGCCGCCGCAATGGGCTGCGGGCCTCAGGATTGCGGCGCCACCAGCACCCGGGCGATGGCCTGCGGCACGGCCTGCTGGCGCTGGGCCTGTCGGGCCTGCTGGGCCTGCTGGGCCTGTTGGTCCAGGTGGGCCGCATGGTCGGCACCGGCCAGGCCCAGCATGGCGTTGAGCACGCCGGCAGTCACCAGGGCAGCCAGGCCCAGCGACAGCGCATGCTGGGTGAAGCGGCTCTGCACGGCGCGGGGGGTGGTCATGGTGGGCTCCTTCGGGTGGGCGGGTTGTCGATGGGTTGGACTGTAGACAGCGGCCCCCGGCGCTGCCCGCGCGCTGCGACCAGGCGCAGCCCGGCGCGACGAAGCGCTGGCGGCACAGACAGCCGGTGTATGCCGCGTCGCCGGCCAGTGATGGCGTGACCATCGCCCCGGTCGGCAGCGACATCGATCCCGACCTGGTGCTGACGCAGCACGGCGTGCAGACCACCGCCTGCGCTGCCGACACAACGCCACCCTGGCCGAGATCAAGACGCTGCAAGCGCTGCAGACCGGCGGCCGACGGCATGGACCGCGCCGGTGACGGCACCCTCACCATCCACCACCACCGCGTGGACGGCGGCACCAGCCCGATCGAAGCCGCGCACCCCGCCGGCCTGCTGGGGCGCACCTGGACCTTCCGCCACGACGCCAGTGGCCAAGGCTGGGCGCGCTGCAGCGACGGCGGGGTCGGCGGCAGGGTTGGCAGCAGGGTTGGCGATGGCCTATGCGGCGGCAATATCGAAACATTTCAACGTCATTGATCCGACTCATTGTAAAAATACCCATAACGACCCGGAATTGACTAAACTAGAACGATGCAAGCCTCATTCAATCCGGTGTCAAGTGAACAACCCCGCTACCGCAGCGGTGCCGTGGCGCGCATGGTGCGCATCCCGGTGGCCACGCTGCGCATCTGGGAGCGGCGCTACCAAGTGGTGGGGCCGGCGCTCACCCCCAGCGGCCACCGGCTGTACTCCGGCGCCGACGTGGAACGCCTGCTGCTGATCAAACAGCTGGTTGACCAGGGCCACGCCATCGGGTCGCTGGCGCGCCTGCCGATGGCCAGCGTGCTGGAGATCGCCGATGCACGCGCCGTGCTCGCTGCGCCGCCCGACGCCGCGCCACCGGTGCGTGCCCGCGCCGCGCTGATCGGCCTGGGGCTGCCGCGTCGGCTGGGTGCCATCGCGGTGCAGCGTGTGGCCATCTGGGCCGACCTGGCAGCGGCCACCCAGGCCATGGCGGCACAGCCGGCCGATGCCCCACCGCTGCGCGCCGAGTTGCTGGTGGCCGAGCTGGCCACCCTGCAGCCCGAAAGCGCCAACCGCTTGCTGGCCCTGATGCGCCAGCTGGGTGCCGAGCAGGCGGTGGTGGTCTACGGCTTCGGCCCCGAGGCGGTGGCCGATCGGCTGCGCCGTGCCGGCTGCCGCCTGCAGCGCGCGCCGCTGGACGACGCCGCGCTGCGGGCCCTGGTCAGCACCCTGTGCGCCACCACCACTGGCCTGCCGCGGGTGATGGCCAGCAGCACCGGCGCACCCATGCCGCTGGCCGGCCCCGCCAATGTGCCGCCGCGCCGTTTCGACGACGACACCCTGGTGCAGCTGGCGGCTGCATCCGGCACCATGGCCTGCGAATGCCCGCGCCACGTGGCCGAGCTGGTGATGCTGCTGGCCCATTTCGAGACCTACAGCGCCGAATGCGTGAGCCGCGGGCCCGACGACGCCGCGCTGCACACCCATCTGCTGCGCGTGGCCGGTACCGCGCGGGCGATGTTCGAAGACGCGCTGGTGCGGGTGGCTGAGGCCGAATCCCTGACGCTGCCTGTTGTCTGAGCAGCCTGCCCGCGCAGCGGGGCATCAGTTGCTGAGGGCGTGGTCCGGCTGGACGGCCCGGCCAGGGGGCGCCCAGGGCGCCTGACCGGGCTGCGGCGGTTGCCGGCCAGACCGGTCCCATCGCCCCGCCTCGCCCGTCCCGCTGAGTGCGCCCAGCATCGGCGGCAGCTCGGCCACCAGGCGGGTGATGTCGTCGACCCGCCGTACACCCAGCTTGGCCCGCAGCGCCGCCACCTGGGTGCGCACGGTGGACAGCTTCACACCGCGTGCATGGGCCATGTCACCGATGCGCACGCCCGCCAGCAGGCTGGACAGCACCGACAACTCGGCCGGCGTCAACGCGTAGACACGGCCCAGGTGGTGCACGGCCAGCTCGGGGCACAGGCCGCGCCGGCCGGTCAGCAACAGCACACGCGGTGCGCTGGCATCGTCACAGCGCAGTGGCTGCACCGCCAGCATCAGGCACTGCAGGCCATGGCGCAACGGCACCAGGTGGTGGCTGTGGTCAATGGCGGCGCCATGCACCGCACGGCGCAGTGCCAGCAGGCCGGTGCCGCCGGCCACATCGAGCAGGCCGTCAGGGCCGTGGCGCAGCAGGCCACCATCGGCCAGCTCACGCCCGGCGACACGGTTGTGCATCAGCAGGCGGCCGCCGGCATCGCAGACCATCACGCCGGTGTCCAGCGCGTCCAGAGCCGCGAGCAGGGCGTCGGCACCCACGGTGGGCAGGGCATCGGGCTGGGGCGGCAGGCGCCAGGGTTGGGTGGTCATGGTTCAGGTCCTCCAGAAAGTGCAGGGCACGGGGCGCGGGCTGTCGGGGGTCATCTGGCGCAGCGACAGCAGCACTTGCTGCATGCCGGTGTCGGTCTCGTTGCCGGTGTCGGGCAATGCATGCACACCCACCAGCAGTGCCTGCCGGCCGTGGCGCAGCGTCAGCGGTTGGGCCGGCGTGCCCAGCACCGCCAGGCGCATGGCAGTGCGCAGCGCCAGCAGGCCCAGGCGGTGGCTGCGCACGCCCAGGCGTCCGTCGGCCTGCCGCAGCAGCACCTGGGCGCCGGCCAGCATGGCGGCGGCCAAGTCGTCGGCCCAGCTGACATGGCCTTGCAGGTCGCAGACCAGATGGCCGACCGGCCGGGCCACGGCCGTGGGCCAGGGCGTGGCAGGCGGGGGCAGCGGGTGGGGGTCGGTGTGGGGCTGTGTGGTCATCGTCGGCAGACCGGCTGGGGCTGGGGATGACCGCACTGTGGCGGCGCGCGCCCGCGCCGTCCTTTGCTGGCGCTAAGCGCGCCTTAAACGTTGCTAAGCGCGCGCGTCATCCGCAGCTTGTGCGACAGGCGGCGCATCTGGCACGGCCGCTGGGCGGTCAGGCGAACAGACCTGACACGCCCTGGCCGGCTGGTGCGGGCCTGTGTGGCCTGACGCGGATCGGCAGCGCGCCCCTTGCAACCGGCCGCAGCGCCATCATCTGCCTTGCATGGCACACACACAGCACCCCGAGGCAGCCCCGTTCACTGGCGCATTCAGGACCGCCATCACCCTGGCAGAGTTGCTGCAGCGGGTGGAAGGCACGCCCGCCAGCATCGGCGCCAGCCAGTACCGCGCCCTGGTGCTGCACCTGGATGCATTGCTGGCGCAGTTGGCGCCCGGCGCCGACCTGCAGCGCCTGCTCGACACCTTCCCCGCCGCGGCCCTGGTCTACGAAAACCGCCACTATGCACAGGCCGGCCTGTGCCGCGCGCCACTGGACCAATCGCTGAACAGCGAACTGGCCGCGCGCGAAGTGATCGAGAAGGTCAAGGCCACCCGCGCCTGATCGGCCTGTGATCGGCCCCCTGAGCGGCCCCTGAGCGGCCCCCGTGATCTGCCCCGTCAGCGGCCACTGCGCCGCCCCTTGAGCGGCCCCTGAACAGCACCTGAACGTCCCACCCGCATGCCCGCCATCGGCCAGCAGCGCCAGTTGCTGCACCAAGGGGCACCGGAGTTGCACGGGGCAGCACCGGCTGCAGGTTTGCATGCACCATGCTCGCAGACGCCTGCAGCTGCGCTGCCGCAGTGCCGGCCCGGGGCTGCACCAGCCCGGACAATGCCGGATGCCTGCCACCCCCCCACCCGACGCCACCCCGGTGGGCGCGATCGCCGCCTTGTCGCTGGCCGCGCTGGCCAGTGGCGTGTCGATGCGGCTGGCCGATGCGCTGCTGCCACGCCTGGCCGCCGAGTTCCAGATATCGCTGGGCGAGGCCTCCTGGGTGATCACCGTGTTCGCCGTGGCCTACGGCTTGTCGCAGGCGCTGTTCGGCCCGCTCGGCGACCGCTTCGGCAAGTTGCGTGTGATCACCTGGGCCTGCGTGGCATCGGCCGGCACGGCCCTGCTGTGTGCGCTGGCGCCCGGCCACCACAGCCTGCTGGCCGCGCGCCTGCTGGCCGGCGCCACTGCGGCCGCCGTGATCCCGCTGGCCATGGCCTGGATCGGCGACAGCGTGCCCTACGAGCGGCGCCAGCCGGTGCTGGCGCGCTTTCTCATCGGCCAGATCACCGGCTTTGCCACCGGCGTGTGGGCCGGCGGCTACACCGCGGAGCACCTGCCCTGGCGCACACCGTTCTTCGGCGTGGCCGGGCTGTTCCTGCTGGCCGCAGCGGTGCTGGTGCTGGCCCGCCGCCGCCTGCCGCCACCGGTGCTGCAGCCGCCAGGGCGGCCGGGCGGCGCGGCCATCACCATGGTGCGGCAGTTCCGCGCGGTGCTGGCCCAGCCCTGGGCGCGGGTGGTGCTGGTGGTGGTGTTCTTTGAAGGCGCGGTGGTCTACGGGCCGTTCGCCTTCATCGCCGCGCACCTGCACCAGCGCTTCGGCCTGCCGCTGTCGACCGTGGGCGGCCTGGTGATGGGCTTTGCGCTGGGCGGGCTGGGCTTTGCGCTGGGTGCGCGGGTGCTGGTGGCCAGGCTGGGCGAAGCCTGGCTGGTGCGCGGCGGCGCCTTGCTGATGGCGCTTGCGCTGGCCACCATCGCCTTCGCCCCGGCCTGGGGCTGGGCCGTGCCGGCGTGCATGCTGATGGGCCTGGGCTTCTACATGCTGCACAACACCCTGCAGACCAACGCGACGCAGATGGCACCCGAGCGGCGTGGCACCGCCGTGGCGGCATTTGCCTGCTGCTTCTTCCTGGGCCAGTCGGTGGGCGTGGGCGTGGCGGGCCTGGTGGTCGACCGCGCCGGCACCGCCTGGGTGCTGGCGGCCG
>JBBRJU010000077.1:0-8014 GCA_038218895.1 Burkholderiales bacterium | reverse complement strand
GGCCTGGTCGTGGTGCAGGAAATTTTCGGCGTCAACAAACACATCCGCGCGGTCTGCGACCGGCTGGCGGCGCAAGGCTATGTCGCGGTGGCGCCCGCCAGCCCGGCTACGGTGGTAACCACGGTGTAGTTGACGGCGCTGCCGTTGCTGCCCAGCCTGGTGCTGAAATTCGTGGCCGTGTTGCCGTTGGTGCCATTGGCGGCGCCGCTGCCTTGCAGCAGCACCGGCGCGTTCGCGGTGAAGGTGGCACTGTTGCCGCTGGCCACGGCGCCCAGGCCGGTTTCCACCCGCAGCCGCCCGCCGCTGCCCGCGGATGCGTCCAGCGTGGCGTTGACTTCCACGTTGCGGTGCGCTTGCAACAACAGCGTGTTGCCGCTGCGCCAGGTGATGGGGGCGTTGACGAAGATGTCGCCATTGCCGCTGCCCGTGGCCACGGTCTGCACCGTGGCGTTGCCGCTGGCCAGCTGGCCCTGCAGCGTGCCGGCCAGCGCCGTGTCGACGGTGATGTCGGTGGGGTCGATGAGCCAATGGCCCGCTTGCACGGTGGTGCCAGGCTGCACGTTCACCTGCGCGGCCGAGGTCTCGATGAAGCCGCCTGCGGCCTTCAGCGTGCCGCCCACGTTCAGCGTGCCCTGGGCCATGTCGCCCATCAAAAAGATCTGGCCCTTTTCACCTGTGGCCAGGGCGTTGGCTTCGATGCTGCCACTTTGGTTGATGGCCGCCGTGGCCAGCGTGCTGGCGGCCTTGGCCGTCAGGTACACCAGGCCGCCATCGGCGCGAATGGCGCCACCTTGCTCGATCAGGGCTTCCAGCGCGCCTTGCGCCACCTCGATCTTCACCGGCCCGCCCAGGTCCAGCGTGACGCGGTTGCCCGCACCCATCAGCACCTGGCCCTGGGGCGCGGTGATGCTGCCGGTGTTGACAATGCGCGCCGCAATCAGCGCCACCGTGCCGCCGGCGGTGGTGCTGATGTCGGCCTGGTTGATGATGCTGCCGCTGCTGCTGCCCTCGAACGTCAGGCGCCCGGCCATGAAGTCGGCGTTGCTGATGCCGCGCGTGCTGGCCACCAGGCCGCCCACGTTGACCTGCGCGCCGGGCGCAAACAGCACGCCGTTCGGGTTCACCAAGAACACCTGGCCGGTGCTGGTGAGCTTGCCGAAGATTTGGCTGGCGTCAGTGCCCAGCACGCGGTTCAGCGTCGCGCCACCGGCGGGCTGGTTGAAGTGCACCTGCGCGCTGGCGCCGATGTTGAAGCTTTGCCAGTCGATGGCCGCGCGCGCGCTGCTCTGCACGATGTCCATGCGCGCGCCCTGGGTGCCGATACTGGCCGCGCCACCCACCACCTGGCCGCCGCTGGGCAGAGCCGCCGATGGCGGCCCGGCTGCCAGCGCCGGTGCGGCCATCGTGCCCAGCAACGCGGCCAGGGCTGCGGCCACAGTGGTCTGGCGCGTAGACGAAGGCTTGCCGCGAGTGCCGGCGTTTTCGTGCGTGACGACCCAGGCTTGACGGCGGTCAGACCAGACGATGCGGTGGACTTTGTTCATGGCGTGCGCTTTGCGTTTTGTGCCCCCCGGTGGGGCTTCTGCCCAGGGGTATCGGTGCATTGCAGCAGGCCCTGGAGCGCCCGTTTCTGGCGAAAAATCGCCAATCTTGCGAAACCTTGCAGGCGCGCGATGTGGGCCGGAAAACCGGCCAGTTCAAGCGATCAACAGCGCCTCAGGCGCGCGTTTGTGGGGCTGCGCCCACTGTGCGGGGCTCGCCGCTGGGCCGGCGCGCGGGCAGCTCGATGGTGAACCGGCTGCCGCGACCGGGGGCGCTGTCCACCTGCACCCGGCCGCCATGGCGGCGTGCCACTTCGGCCACCAGATACAGGCCCAGGCCAACGCCCGGTACGGCGCCAGCGTTGGAGGCGCTCGGGGCGCGGTAGAAGCGGTCGAACAGGTGTGCCTGCACTTCAGTGGCCATACCGGGGCCGCCGTCTTGCACAGCCAAGCACAGGCGTTCGCCATCAGGCCCCAAGCGGCGTTCAATGTGCAAGGCCACCACGCCACCGGCGGGCGAATACTTCACCGCGTTGTCCAGCAGGTTCAGCACCGCCATGTCGAGCCAAGCCGGGTCCAGCAACACGGGGCTGTCGTCGGCGGGCAGGCTCAGCCGCCATTCATGCGGCGCTTCGATCAGCAGGCGCTGCTGCACCCGTGCGGCCAGTTCGCTGGGCCGCACGGGCTGCAGTTGCAGCTGCAGCGGGGTGTCGCGCAGGCGGTGGTCGGCCAGCGCGTTGTCCACCAGCGTGTTCAGCCGCGCCAGCGCGGCGGTGGCGCGGCGAAAGCGTGGCCGCATGTCGGGCAGCTGCGGGTCGGTGCGCAGTTCAATGTTGGCCAGCGCCGTGCCCAGCACGGCCAGTGGCGTGCGCAGCTCGTGGGCCATCATGTCCAGAAAGTCTTGCTGCTCACGTTCACGGCGTTCGGCCAGGGTGCTGCGGCGCTGTTCGTCGCGCATTTGCAGCAGCACCACCACGGCCGCAAAGGGCATCTGCAAAAACGCCGTCAGGCCCCAGAGCTGGGTGGTCCAGAAACTGGCCGGCAACCAGCCCAGGTTGCGCAGCGCCTGCAACGCCGCCGCCAGAAGGCTGGGCAGAAACATGGCCAGCAGCAGGGTGGCGCGCAAGCGGGGCGGGCCGGCTTGGCGCAGCATCAGCAAGAACAGCAGGGTCAGCATCAGCACGGTACCCAGCGCCAAGCGCGACAACCAGGGCGCCACGACTGGGTACAGGCCCACCAGCGACACCAGGGTGCCCACGCCCAGCAGCGCACCCATCGCCTGCAGGGCGCGCGTGAAGCGCGGATACCAGGCCTGCGGCTGCAGGTAGCTGAGCGAAAACAGGATGCTCAGCAGCGCCACGCCAAAGCCCAGCACGCCCACCACATGGTCGGCCAGCCAGGGCTGCTGGGGGTAGAGCAGCAGCTGGTCGTAGCCCGCCAGCACGGCGTGCAGGGCGCCCGTGGCCAGCACATAGGCCGCAGCAATGAAGAAGAAGGCCCGCCGCAGCCACAGACCTGCCAGCAGGCTGATGATGGCGCTGGTCAGCATCAGGCCTTGCAACAGGCCCTGCAAGGCCTGCTGAGTGGCGGCGTGGGCGGCATAGGCTGGCGGCGACCACAGCGCCAGGTTCAGCGTCAGTGCGCTGGTGCTTTGCACGCGCAGGTAATGGGTGCTGGGCACGGCGCCCAGTTGCACCGGAAACACCGCCTCGCGCAGGGCGGTGGGGCGCTGCGCCACCGGCACGTGGTCGCCGGCCCGCAAAGGGGTGCTCGCTGCATCCGCGCCGGGCGCGGCGGTGAACAGCTGCAAGTCGTCGAGAAAAGGCTGGCCCGCGACCAGCCAGTGTTCGGCATCGGCGCTGCCACGCGCGGGCAGGTGCAGGCGCAGCCAGATGACGTCGCGGCTGTGGCCCAGCGACAGCGAGGGCCCAGGTGTGGCCTGCCAGGCCAGCGCAGGCTGGGCCTGCATCACGTCGGCCAGACTGAGCCGGCCGGCTGGGTCGCGCAGCAGCTCCATTTGCAGCGGCAACGGCGCCCTGGCCTGGGGCGCCTGGCTGCAAGCCGAAAGCGCCCCCGCCAACAACAGCACGGCCCAGGCACACCGCCGCGCTAGCATGGTGCACTTCTGAAACGCGTGCTGGCCCGAGCTGAAAACGACGATGCGTGCTGCTGTCAAAGTGTTGGTGATCGAGGATGCGCCCGACCTGCTGGCCGAGCTGGTGGACTATTTGGCATTTTGCGGCTTCGACACCGCAGGCGCTGCCAACGTGGGGCAGATGCAGCAGGCGCTGGCAGGTGCGGCCTGGCGCGAAAGTGTGCAGCCGCGTGTGCTGGTGCTGGACCTGGGGCTGCCCGACGGCGACGGCTTGGCCGTGGCGCGACGCTTGCGCGCCGAACAAGGCCTGGCCTTGGGCATTGTGATGATGACGGCGCGCGGCCACGTCGAAGACCGCATCCTGGGCCTCACCGCAGGTGCCGATGCCTATCTGGCCAAACCCGTGGCGCCGCAGGAACTGAAGGCTGTCATCGATGCCTTGGTGGTGCGCTTGGCGGCGGCTGCGGCCCCCGGTGCGGCCGGTGCAGCACTGCCTGCCGGTGAGGGCAAGGCAGGGGCAGCGCCGGCTTATTGGCGTGTCGACCCGTCCACCCTGCGCTTGATCTGCCCCGGTGGCTGCAGCGTGGTGCTGACCGGTGCCGAAGCGCGCCTGCTGTCCGTGCTGTTCGAGGCCCAGGGGCGGGTGCTGAGCCGCGAGCAGCTGTGCCGGCACTTGGGGCATGGCGCCAGCCTGGACGACACCCGCCGGTTGGACAGCCTGGTGAGCCGCCTGCGCAGCAAGGTGGAGCAACAGTGCGGTGCAGCTCTGCCGCTGCAGACCTTCCGCAACCTCGGTTTTGCCTTTGGCGGCGACGTGGCACCCGAGCGCAGAAGCCGGGCGCCTGACCTGTCCTGAGTGCCGGCATGGCCAAGGATTGAATCGGTCGTCACGGATCCAGTCGTTGAATTCCCGAGCTTGGGACATGCCAAGCACTCCCAGTCGCGCAGCACCACACTGACATCCCGCGCATCGCGCCCGTTGGCGGCCTCAGCGGCGGCGAACGCTTCCGCGCAAGCCTTGAAGGTCACAGACGTCGATGTGGATGCCCTCCGCGCTGCGCTTGCTGTCCTGCGTTGCAGTGCAGGATCGGCGCCTCGGCCAATCTGCTCGCGCAGGGTGCGCGCCGCGTTGCGGGCGTCCGGCACAGTCACGGTCGGGAAGGTGCCAAGGCCGAATGCACGCCGCCGATTGACGGCCGTCAGGCGACGCAGCCATGACCGCCCTCCCGTGGCACTGGCCTGCAGACACAGGCCAGTGACGCCACCGACGGCGTGTGTTCCCGGCGCCGAAATCGCTGCCAATTCCGGCGCCGTCAGCTCGCGTGCAAGAACCGGCACAACGTCTACCTACCGTCCTACCCGCCATCGTTGTGCAGGTTTTGGCAGGGAAACAGGCCGAGAGCAAGCGGAGCCGACAGACGCGCATGTTCTCGGGAGGGAGGGCGGTCCTTGGTGCGTTGCCAGCGAATCTGCCGGTCAGATCTGTAGACCGTGCGCCATGGGAGGACCATGGCAATTGCGCTGACGAAAGGTGGGACTGGCGGAGGCGGTGAGATTCGAACTCACGGACGGCTTGCACCGTCGTCAGTTTTCAAGACTGATCCATTAAACCACTCTGGCACGCCTCCAGTTGTGGAGATGATCGCAGAAGTTGCGGAGACGATGCCTCCGAAACCCGCATGAACACTCGCTTTAGTCCTTCGATGCACCTGATTTCAAGACCGCTGCAATCGACCACTCCGCCACGCTTGCGCGCCTGTGGATTCTAGGCCTGCCTGGCTGCATGCTGGCCGTGGCCGTGCAGCGGGTCAGAACGGCGTGCGCCCCTCCGGACAGCGCACCTGGGTCACCTCGCGGCGGCCGCCGTCGACCCGCACGGCGGTGAGCGCGCCGCCCCAGACGCAGCCGGTGTCCAGCGACAGCAGGTCGGGCCGGTTGCGCAGGCCCAGCGTCGACCAGTGGCCGAAGGCGATGGGCTGGTCCTGCGTCAGCCGCCCGGGCACGTCGAACCAGGCCAGGTGGCCGGCCGGGGCCACGCCGCTGCCGTCCTTGGTGTCGAATTCGAGGGTGCCGTCGGGCGTGCAGTAGCGGATGCGCGTCAGCGCATTGAGCACCATGCGCCAGCGCTCGTTGCCGGCCAGGCTGTCGTCCCAGCGTGCCGGCTGGTTGCCGTACATCACGCGCATGAAGTCGGCCAGCCCCGGGCCGGTGAGCACGGCCTGCACCTCGGCGGCCAGCGCCAGGGTCTGCGCGGTGGTCCACTGCGGCACCACGCCGGCATGCACCAGCAACCAGCCGTGCGCGGTGTCGGCCAGCTTGCCGTGGCGCAGCCATTCCAGCAGGGCAGGGCGGTCGGGGCTGTCGAGGATGTCGGCGAGCGTGTCGTTCCGGTGCGGCCGCTGGCCGCCGGTGGCCACGGCCAGCAGGTGCAGGTCGTGGTTGCCCAGCAGGCAGGTGGCGGCAGCGCCCAGGCCGCGCAGGCGCTGCAGCGTGGCCAGGGAGTCCGGCCCGCGGTTGACCAGGTCGCCCAGTGCATGCAGATGGTCTCGGCTCGGCGAGAAGCCGATCTCCGCGAGCAGGCGGTTCAGCGCGTCGCAGCAGCCCTGCAGGTCACCGATGAAGTAGTGCATGGGGTGATTCTGCTACGCTCGTTGCCCTGTTGAACCGATGGGGCATCCCAGCACGATGCCGCTGCATGGACGTTGCCCTGTTGCTCTTTTTGATCCTGCTGAACGCGCTGTTCGCGATGTCCGAGATGGCGCTGACCGCCTCGCGCAAGGCGCGGCTCGCGGTCATGGTGGAAGCCGGTGACCCTGGCGCCCCCGCTGCGCAGGAACTGCACGACGACCCCACCAAGTTCTTGTCGACAGTGCAGATCGGCATCACCTCGATCGGCGTGCTCAACGGCATCGTCGGCGAGGCGGCCTTCTCCAAGCCCTTGGCCACCTGGCTGGGCGGCGTGTTCCCGATGCTCAGCGCCCGGGTGGCCGACATCACCGGCACCGCCCTGGTGGTGCTGATCATCACCTTCCTGACCATCATCTTCGGCGAGCTGGTGCCCAAGCGTCTGGGCCAGATGTACCCCGAGCGGGTGGCGGTGCTGGTGGCGCGGCCGATGAACTGGCTGTCCACCGCCGCCCGGCCCTTCGTGTGGTTGCTGACGGCCGCCACCGAGGCCACGCTCAAGCTGCTGGGCATTCGCCATGCGCCCAGCCGCAGCGTCACAGAAGAAGAGATCGCTGCCAGCCTGGAAGAAGGCCTGGACGCCGGCGTGATCGAGGCGCAAGAGCACCAGATGGTGCGCAATGTATTCCGGCTCGATGACCGGCAGATCGGCTCGATGATGATCCCGCGCGCCGAGATCACCTGGCTCGACCAGCATGCGCCGCTGCCAGAGCTGCTGGCGCAGATGACCGAAAACGGCCACAGCCGCTACCCGGTGTGCCGCAATGGCCTGGACGACGTGGTGGGCGTGATCCAGGCGCAAGACCTGCTGGTGCCGTTGTCGCGGGGCGAGATGCCCGACCTGGGTGCGCTGATGCAGGCGCCGGTGTGCGTGCCTGAAACGCTGTCGGGCATGGAACTGCTCGACCACTTCCGCGCCGCCAGCGCCGAACTGGTGTTCGTCGTCGATGAATACGGCGCGGTGCAGGGCGTGATCACCGTGCGCGACGTGCTCGAGGCCATCACCGGCGAATTTGCCACCCCGAGCGCCGACGACGCCTGGGCGGTGCGCCGGGCTGACGGCAGCTGGCTGATGGACGGCCTGATCCCGGTGCCCGAGATGAAGGACCGGCTGGAAATCCGCGAGTTGCCCGAGGAAGACCGCGGCCGCTACAACACGCTGGCCGGCATGATCATGCTGCTGCTCGGCCGGCTGCCACGCACCACCGATGTGGTCGAATGGGGTGGCTGGCGGTTCGAGGTGGTGGACCTCGATGGCAAGCGCGTCGACAAGGTGCTGGTCAGCGCCCTGGCGAGCACCGACCATGACAATGCGACCAAGGATTGACCTGCGATGATCAACGACAACCTGCACAAGAAAGTCACCGCGCTGGACCGCGTGAAGCACCGCGACCTGAAGCTTGACCTCGGCGCGCGCGACCTGTCCACCGTCAATGCGCTGAACGGCTTCTTCGTGGCGGGCACCGAATTCAGTGATGCCTGCAAGGAATTCCCGGTGGTGTGGGTGGCTGCCGGCACCGACGCCGACGGCAAGGCCCAGGTGGCGCCGATCGCGGTGTTCGGCCTGCAGCAGAACATCAACCTGTGTACCGACGCCAGCGGCTGGCGCACGCGCTATGTGCCGGCGGTGCTGCGCCTGTATCCGTTTGCACTGGCACGGGTGGGCCCGAGCGAGATGGTGGTGTGCGTCGAC
>JBBRJU010000076.1:0-8052 GCA_038218895.1 Burkholderiales bacterium | reverse complement strand
GGCTTGGCGAAGTCGAGGTCACCGCCGTTCTCGCCGGAGCCCGGGTCCTTGCTCTTGGCCTTGGCCAGGTCTTCGAACTTGGCGCCGCCCTTGATCTGGGCGATCAGGGCCTTGGCTTCTTCTTCACCTTCGACCAGGATGTGGCGGGCGCGGTACTCGGTGCCGGTGCTCTGGGCCTTGAACTTGTCGTACTCGGCCTTGGCCTCGGCGGCTGTCACCGGGTTCTTGCGCTTGAAGTCTTCGAACAGTTCACGGATCAGGATGCTCTCGCGCGCCAGCTCCATCTGGGCCTTGTAGTCGGCCTGCTGGGCGATGCCACGCTTGGTCGCCTCTTGCGCAAAGATCTCGCGGCGCACCACTTCATCCTTGGCCATGCCCTGCATCTCGGGCGTGACCTGCTGGCCGGCGCGCTGGGCCTGGGTCAGCAACACGTCCACCCGCACCTTGGGCACGGCCTTGCCGTTGACGATGGCAATGTTCTGCGCCTGTGCAGCCAGCGGCGACAGCAGGGCAGCGGCCAGGACGGCGGCCGACAACGGAGCGGCAAGGGTCTTGCGAATCATGGGCATGGCTTTCAAGGGGACGGAGGTGACGCACCGCGTGGTGGGCCTGTTGGGTGGGCAATTGGGTGGGCAATCGGGTGGGCGACTGGCTGGGCGATCGCGGGCTGCGTCGCCCGGACGCCCGGAGCTCCGGGCGCGCCGGCTCAACGGGGCGTGGCCGTCTCGGCGGGGCTGCGCGCCTCGATCGCCAAGGCATGCACGCCCTGGGGGATGACACCGCGCAGAGCATCATACACAAGCCGGTGACGTGCCAGCCGCCCCAGGCCTGCCAGTTGTGTACTGACGATCTTCACCCGGAAGTGTGCGCCTTGACCCGCGCCTGCATGGCCGACATGCAGGTGGCTTTCATCGATGACTTCCAGGCTCTGCAGCGGTGCCAGGGCCGCACGCAGCACGCTGTCGATCTGGGTTGCCGAAACACCGTTCATGGATTTTCCTTGGCAGGCACTTCTTCGTCGGGCAAGTGCTTGCGGATGTACAGGCCCTGGGCCAGCGTGAACAGCAACATCAGGCCGATGCCGCCGAACAGCTTGAAGTTGACCCAGGTGTCGGTGGAGAAGTTGTAGGCCACCCAGAGGTTGAGCACGCCCATGGCCGCGAAAAATGCCGCCCAGGCCAGGCTGAGGCGCGCCCACACCGGCTCGGGCAGCTGCAGTTGCGCGCCCAGCATCAGCTTGAGCAGGTTGCGGCCGAGCAAAAATTGGCTGACCAGGAAGCTGCCGCCCATCACCCAGTACAGGCCGGTGGGCTTCCATTTGATGAAGGTCTCGCTGTGCAGCCAGACGGTGAGCCCGCCCAGCACGGTCACCAGCCCGAGGCTGATCCACAGCATCAGGTCCACCTTCTTGCCGCGGGCCTTGAGCCACAGCACCTGGGCCAGCGTGGCCACCACCACTACCACGGTGGCCAGCAGCACCGGTGCCTCGGCGGTGCCCACCTGGCCACCGGCGACCATCAAGCCGAGGTGCTCGGTGGCGAAGGCGGCAGCCCAGTCCTTGTGGCCCTCGGCGTATTTGAAGGCGCCGAAAAACAGCAGGATGGGCAGGAAATCGAGCAACATTTTCATGGCAACGGCAGTGTACCGAGTGCCCTGGGGCCTTCGGTCGCCGCCCCGTGTCAGGCAGGCTCCGCAGGGTGCGGATCAGGTCTTGGGCGTGAAATCGATCGCGGCCGAGTTGATGCAATAGCGTTCGCCGGTGGGCTCGGGGCCATCGGGGAAGACATGGCCGAGGTGGGTGCCGCATTGTGCACAGCGCACTTCCACCCGCTCCATGCCCAGGCTGGTGTCGGTGATGCGCTCGATGCGGCCGGGCTCGATTTCTTTCCACCAGCTGGGCCAGCCGCAGCCGGCGTCGAACTTGTGCTCGCTTTCGAACAGCACCTGGTTGCAGCCCACGCAGCGGTAGGCGCCGTCGGCCCAGTGGTCCCAGTACTGGCCGGTGAAGGGCCGCTCGGTGGCCGCTTTGCGCGCCACCTGGAACTGCATCGGGTCGAGCTGGGCACGCCACTCGGCGTCGGTCTTGCGCACCGGGTAGCGGGCATCGTCTTGGGGGTGCGGATCAGGTCGTGGCTTGCCGAAGAGGGTCATGACGAGCAGGAGACTTCCAGGTGGTGGGCCCAGTCGGGCGGCAGGGCGGCATAGGCCGCAGGGGCGTCGGGGTGTTCGTCGTACGGTGCCTGCAACACTGTCAGCAGGCGCTGCACCTCGCTGAAATCGCCGCCGCGCGCGGCGGTGATGGCAGTTTCCGCCAGGTGGTTGCGCAGCACGAATTTCGGGTTCACCCGGTCCATGCGGCTGCTGCGCGCGGCGTCCACGCTGGCCTCGGCCTGCAGCCGGGTGCGGTAGCGCTGTGCCCAGGCGTCGAAGGCGGCGCGGTCGGTGAACTGGTCGCGCACGGCGGCGTTGTCCGCGTTGTCAGCGCTGCTGAAGCGGCCCAGGGCGCGCCAGGTGATGGTGTGGTCGGCGCGGTCCTGGGCCATCAGGCGCAGCAGGGCATCGGCCAGCTCGGCGTCGCCGGCTTCGGTGGTGATCAGGCCCAGCTTGGCGCGAAAGCGTGCCAGCATCGCGTCAGCAAAGGCCGCCTTGTAGGGCTCTATCGCGTCCTTCATCGCGGCGATCGCAGCCGCCGGGTCGCCGGGCACCAGCGGCAGCAGGCCATGGGCCAGGGCATGCAGGTTCCAGAAGGCCACGCTGGGCTGGCGGGCGAAGGCGTAGCGGCCTTGCTGGTCGGTGTGGTTGCAGATGTGCATCGGGTCGAAGGCATCGAGGAAGCCAAACGGCCCGTAGTCGATGGTCAGGCCCAGGATCGACATGTTGTCGGTGTTCATCACCCCATGGCAGAAACCCACGGCCTGCCAGTCGGCCAGCAGCCGGGCGGTGCGCAGGCTGACAGCGGTCAACAGCGCCAGCAGCGGGTCGGGTGCGGCGCGGCAATCGGGGTAGAACTGGTCGGTCACCGCGTCGACCAGGCTGCGCAGGGTGGCCACATCCCGCGCGGTGTGGGCGAAGTGCTCGAAGTGGCCGAAGCGGATGAAGCTGGGTGCCACACGCGCCACCACGGCGGCGGTCTCGGTGGCTTCACGCCGCACCGGGGCCGGGCTGCCGATGACAGCCAGCGCACGGGTGGTCGGGATGCACAGCGCATGCATGGCTTCAGAGCAGAGAAACTCGCGGATCGACGAGCGCAGCACTGCCCGGCCGTCGCCCATGCGGCTGTAGGGCGTCGGGCCGGCGCCCTTCAGTTGCAGTTCCATGCTGCCAGCGGGCGTGTCGATCTCGCCCAGCTGCAAGGCCCGGCCGTCGCCCAGCTGCCCGGCCCATTGGCCGAACTGGTGGCCGCTGTAGACGCTGGCCAGCAGCTTGCCCTGTGGCGGCATCGCATTGCCGGCCAGCAGTTGCAGCGCAGCGTCGCTGGCCAGCCAATCGGACAGGCCCAGTTCGGTGGCCAGCACGTCGCTGCGGCCCACCCAGTGCACGGCGGGCAACGGCGTGGGCGCCAGCAGCGTGCCGAAGGCCGGGCCCAGCTGGCGCAGCAGCGGGGCAGGGCGCCATTGCGGGCCGGCGGTGCCCAGGCGGGCCTGCGAGTCGGGGACGACGGATGGGGACATACCTGCATTGTCCCTGGCCGCGCGCCCACGGGCCGCGCCGCACCGGGAATCACCCCAGCCAGGGCACTGCGGCAGCCGCGACAATGCCGCAATTTCACCACTTCCGCTTCTTAAAGGACCATCCATGCTCGGCCAGATGCAAGACCACCCGCTGCTGATTTCTTCTCTGATCGACTTTGCCGGCCGACACCACCCCGAGGGGCAGATCGTCTCGCGCCGGGTCGAAGGCGACCTGCACCGCTGCACCTATGCCGACATCGCCCGCCGCAGCAGGCAGGTGGCCGGTGCGCTGGACCGCATGGGCCTGGCGCATTCCGACCGGGTGGCCACGCTGGCCTGGAACGGTTACCGCCACTTGGAGCTGTATTTCGGCATCACCGGCAGCGGCCGGGTGGTGCACACCATCAACCCGCGCCTGCTGCCCGAGCAGATCGCCTGGATCGCCAACCATGCCGAAGACCAGGTGCTGTGCTTCGACATGACCTTCCTTCCGATCGTCAAGGGCATCTGGAAGCACTGCACCACGGTCAAGCAATGGGTGGCGCTGTGCGACGCCGACAAGTTGCCGGCCGACACCGGCATCTCCAACCTGGTGAGCTACGAAGCCTGGATTGGCGCCGAGCCCACCAGCTACGACTGGCCGCAGTTCAATGAACGTGATGCTGCCGCGCTGTGCTACACCAGCGGCACCACCGGCAACCCCAAGGGCGCGCTGTACAGCCACCGGTCGACGCTGCTGCACGCCTTTGCCGGTGCGCTGCCTGACGCGCTGAGCGTGTCGAGCCGCGACAGCATCCTGCCGGTGGTGCCGATGTTCCACGTCAACGCCTGGGGCCTGCCCTACAGCGCGGCGATGACCGGCGCCAAGCTGGTGTTCCCCGGCGGCGCACTCGACGGCAAGTCGGTGTATGGGCTGATCGAATCCGAGGGCGTGACCATGGCCGCCGGCGTGCCCACCGTGTGGCTGGGGCTGCTCAACCACACGGCCCAGCATGGCTTGAAGTTTTCCACCATGCGCCGCACGGTGATCGGCGGCTCGGCCTGCCCGCTGGCCATGATCAAGAGTTTCCGTGACGACTACGACGTGACGGTATTGCATGCCTGGGGCATGACCGAGATGAGCCCGCTGGGCACGGTGTGCACGCTCAAGCCGCACCAGACCGGGCTGCCGGCCGACCAGCAACTGGCCATCATGGCCAAGCAGGGCCGGGCGATCTACGGCGTGGAGATGAAGATCGTCGACCCCGACGGCAACGAGCTGCCCTGGGACGGGCAGGCCACTGGCGACCTGCTCGTCAAGGGCCCGTGGATCATCAGCAGCTACTTCAAGGGCGAAGGTGGTGATCCGCTGGTGGCCGGCGGCTGGTTTCCCACTGGTGACGTGGCCAGCATCGACGCCGACGGCTTCTTGCAGATCACCGACCGCAGCAAGGACGTGATCAAGAGCGGCGGCGAATGGATCAGCTCGATCGATGTCGAGAACATCGCCATGGGCCACCCGGCGGTGGCCATGGCTGCCTGCATCGCCGTGCCGCACCCCAAGTGGGACGAGCGCCCGCTGCTGGTGGTGATGAAGAAGCCCGGTGCCGAGGCCAGCGCTGCCGACATCCTGGCGCACTTCGAGGGCAAGATCGCGAAGTGGCAGATCCCCGATGACGTGGTGTTTGTCGGCGGCATCCCGCTGGGCGCCACCGGCAAGATGCAGAAGAACAAACTGCGCGAACAGTTCAAGGCGCACGCGCTGCCCGCCTCCTGATGTTTGCCGGGTCAACCCTTGGTTTGCCGGCGTGGTTTCCGGGCAGCGACACCATGTTGTCGCTGCAGGGACAGGCCCGCCGCCGGGCCGATTTCTAGAATCGAACGATCGTGCTTTTCTGGGGGCTGTGCGCCTCTGGCGGCACCACATCCCAGCACCGAAAGGCATCCATGAGCGCCAACTACCATGTCACCGACGGCATTGCCGTGGTCACGATGAACCACCCGCCGGTCAACGGCCTGGGCTTCGCCAACCGTGTGGGCATTGCCGACGGCCTGGCCAAGGCGGCGGCCGATGCGGCGGTCCAGGCAATCGTCTTGACGGGCGCCGGCCGGGCGTTCTCGGCCGGCGCCGACATCACCGAGCTGGACGGCCCCAAGGCCATGGCCGAGCCCAATTTGTCGACGCTGATCCAGATGATTGAGACCGGCACCAAGCCGGTGGTGGCCGCCATCCACAGCATCTGCATGGGCGGTGGGCTGGAACTGGCCTTGGCATGCCAGTACCGGGTGGCCTCGCCCGGCGCCGCCATCGGCCTGCCCGAGGTGAAGATCGGCGTGATCCCCGGTGCCGGTGGCACCCAACGCCTGCCGCGGGTGCTGGGCGTGGAAACCGCGATGAACATGATCGTCACCGGCGAGCCGGTGAAGAGCGAAGTGCTGGCCAGCCTGCCGGGCCAGAAGCTGATCGACCAGATGGTGGACGGCGACCTGCTGGCCGGCGCGATCCAGTTCGCCCAGGGCATTGCCGCTGTGCGGCCGATGCCCAGCGTGCGTGACCTGAAGGTCCGGCACCCCAACCCCGACGCCTATGTGCAGTTCGTGCGCAACATGGTCAAGGGCATGAGCAAGAACTTCCCGGCGCCCATGGCCTGTGTGGAGGCGGTGGCCGCGTCGTTGAAGGCGCGCACGCTGGACGAAGGCATTGCCGAAGAGCAGCGCATCTTCCGCAGCGTGCTGCTGTCTCCCGAGGCCCGGGCGCTGCGCCATGCCTTCTTCGGTGAGCGTGCTGCCAGCAAGATTCCCGACGTGCCTGAGAGCACGCCGCAGCGCGACATCAAGACCGTGGGTGTGATCGGGGCCGGCACCATGGGTGGCGGCATCACGATGAACTTTTTGAATGCCGGCACCCCGGTGACGATGCTGGAGATGAAGCAGGACGCGCTGGACCGTGGCGTGGCCACGATTCGCAAGAACTATGAAGCCCAGGTCAAGAAGGGCAAGCTGAAGGCGGACAAATATCAACAGCGCATGGCGCTGCTGACCACCACGCTGGCCTACGACGATCTGAAAGACGCCGACCTGATCATCGAGGCGGTGTTCAAGCAGCTCGATGCAGTGGCCAAGCCCGGCGCCATCCTGGCTTCCAACACCAGCACGCTCGATGTCAACACCATCGCCAACTTCACCCGGCGCCCGCAGGATGTGGTGGGCATGCACTTCTTCAGCCCGGCCAATGTGATGCGGCTGCTGGAAGTGGTGCGTGGCGCGGCCACCGCCAAAGATGTGCTGGCCACGGTGATGTCGGTCGCCAAGAAGATCAAGAAGACAGCGGTGGTCTCCGGCGTGTGCGACGGTTTCATCGGCAACCGCATGATCGAGCAATACAGCCGCCAGGCCGGCTTCCTGCTGGACGAAGGCTGCACGCCCAGCCAGGTCGACAAGGCCATCGAGAAGTTCGGCTTCGCGATGGGCCCGTTCCGCATGGGCGACCTGGCCGGCAACGACATCGGCTGGGCCATCCGCAAGCGCCGCGCGGTGGAATACGCCAACCTGAAGTACAGCAAGACAGCCGATCTGCTGTGCGAGCTGGGCCGCTTCGGCCAGAAGACCCAGGCCGGCTGGTACGACTACCAGGCCGGCAAGCGCGACGCGATCCCCAGCGCCGTGGTGGAGCAGATGGTCATTGACCACCGCAAGGATCTGGGCATCACGGCGCGCAAGATCAGCTATGACGAGATCGTGCAGCGCCTGGTGTTCAGCCTCGTCAACGAGGCCGCCCACATCCTGGAAGAGGGCATCGCCAACAAGGCCAGCGACATCGACATGATCTACCTCACCGGTTACGGCTTCCCGCTGTTTCGCGGTGGGCCGCTGTGCTACGCCGACACCGTGGGCCTGTACAACGTGGTGCTGGCGATGCACCGCTTTGCCCAGAATCCGCAGGACGACGCTGCCTTCTGGACACCGGCGCCGCTGCTGGCGAAGCTGGCAGCCGACGGCAAGACCTTCACCTGACCAGGAACCTGTATGCACCACACGATGTTGATCAGCGCGGGCCGGCCGGGCGCCGGGCCGCTCTCAAGCCGGCCCGCCATCCCCTTTGGGCCCTTCGGGGATCGGCCGACGTCCCAGTCGGACGCGGGGCTGTCATGAACGACCGCGCCACCTTCAGCAGCATGGAACTGAGCACCGCCGATGACTGGAAAGCCATCGGCGCTGAATTTCCCGCCGCCGCCCGCACGCTGCCCGACCGCATCCTGGCCCACCTGAAGCTGCTGGACGGCGACCTGGGCGGCTTTCCGATCGACCGCTACCAGCATTCCTTGCAGACGGCCACCCGTGCGCTGAAGGACGGGCGGGACGAGGAATACGTGGTCTGCGCGCTGCTGCACGACATTGGCGA
>JBBRJU010000075.1:0-8055 GCA_038218895.1 Burkholderiales bacterium | reverse complement strand
TTGCAGCTTGGCTTGCGACTGCCGCGCGGTTTGATCGGCTTGCGCCAGGGCTGCATCGGCGTGCAGGGCCGCTGTCTGCGCCGCTGGAAGCCTCGGTGCCTGCGCTGCCAGCGCCGTGGCCGCCGCTGCGCAGCGTTGGCGGGCCAGGTCTGCTGCGTCGGCCGCTGCCTGGATCGCCTCGGCGGCGGGCGGGTTGTCGCCCAGCGCGGCCTTGATTTCGGCGATGGCCGCTTCCCTTGCGCCGGCGGCTTGCAACGCCGTGGACAGCGCAGCGTCAGCCTGGCGCTGTGCGGTCTCTTGGGCTGTGAGCAGATCCTCGGCGCTCTTGAGCGTGTGGTCCTGCACCAGTGCACCGCTGGCCTGTGCCGGCAGCGGATGCGCGCTGCCACCGCAGACGGGGCAGGGTTGGCCGTCGATGAGCCCGTGGGCCAGCCGCGCGGCCTGGCCTGCAATCCAGGCGCGGCGCAGCGTGTCGCGGTTCAACCTGGCGCTGTGGGCGTCGCCTTCGGCGCTGGTCAGCGCTGCGCGCCGTTGGTGTACCAACTGGCTTGCCTGCTGCAGGTCGGCCAGGCGCGACGCGAGCATGTTGACCTGGCCCAGCTGCGCGGCCAGACGGGCATGGGTTTCCTTGCACCCATCCAGCCCGGCGGCCTGGACCCGGAATGCCTGGATCGTCTCGGCCAGCCGCTGGTGTGCTGCGGCGGCGGCTGCTTGCTGCTGCTGGGCCACCACCAGCGCCGCAGTGGCCTGGGTCGATTCGGCCTGTGCGGTGGCGTGCGCGGCGCGGGCCGTGGCCAAGGCGGCCACCTGGCCTTCCAGCCCGGTGATTTCGGCGATGCGGGTGGTGGCCTGTTCGGCTTGTGGGCCACGCTGCTGCGCCAGCGCCAGCGCGGCGTCGGCCCTGGTGCGTGTGCTGCTGGCCGCCACCAGCGCAGCGGCCAGCGCCCGTCCACGCTCCACCTCGCCAGCCAGCTGCTGGCGCAGGTCGGCCAGCGCTGCGGCCTGCGGCTGGATGGCGGCTGCGCGGCGCGCACTGTCCAGCCGGGTTTGCTGGCCTGCCCAGCGTGGCTGCCCGGCATGCAAGGCCTGCAGGGCCGCGCTGGCCTGGTCAAGCTCGGTGAACAGCGCAGCCACCCGCCGGGCCTCTGCCAGCACGCCTTCGGCCGCCTGCGCTGCGGTGGCGGTGGCCTGCTCGGTTGCCCGGCGCAGCGTCAGCGCATCGGCCTGCTGCTGCTGGCGGGCGGCCAGCGTCTCGTCGTTGTCGGCGTCGGCCTGTTCAAGCAGTGTTTCGCGCCGGGTGCGCACGGTGTCTGCCTGGCGCGACAGATCGTTGGCCGATTGTTTCAGCTGCTCTTCGATGCGCTTGTACAGCGCCGTGCCAAACAGCGTCTGCAGGATCTTCTCGCGGTCTTGCGAACTGCTCTTCAAGAACTCGAAGAATTTGCCCTGGGGCAGCATGATCACCTGGCGAAACTGCTGGCTCTGAAAGCCCAGCAGCTTGACGACCGCCTCGGTCACCTTGCTCCAGCCGGTGGCCACCGGCCGCTGCAGGTCGGCGCCGTCCACCGTCTCGATGCGCCAAAGCTCGGCGTTCTGCGGCTCTTTGGTCTCGCCGCTGCCGCGCTTGTTCTTGCGCATCTGCTCTGGAATGCGCCGCACGCGCCAGTGCGCAGCACCCAGCACAAAGTCGAAGCTGACTTCGGTCAGCAGGCCAGCATCGGCGTGGTGGCTGCGCATTTGCCTGCCATCACGTTCACCACCCGAGCTGTCGCCGAACAGCGCAAAGCAGATGCCGTCGAGGATGCTGGTCTTGCCAGACCCGGTGGGCCCGTGGATCAGAAAAAACGTCTGGCTGCCCAGCGCCCGAAAATCGATGACCTGGCGCGTGGCGAACGGCCCGAAGGCCTGCATCTCGATGGCCAGCGGTTTCATGCGGCACCCTGGTCTGCGTCGCTGGCGGCGCGGCGCGCAGATTGGTTGAAGACATCGATGGCCGCGTCGCCGATGTCGTCGCCGACCACATCGCGGTAGAAGGCACGGAACAGGTCGGCAGGCGAGCGCTGGCGGTGGTCACCCCCAGCGCGGGCGGCCGGGTCACCGTTGCCGCTGCGGTCGAAGCGCAGCTCCATCATGTTGGGGTACACCGCACGCAGGCGCGCCATCGGCTCCAGCACCGGCCCGGGGTCGGTGAGGTGGGCGCAGAGGTAGTCGTCCCGGCTCAGCGCGGGTGCAGGCCAGCGCAGCAGGTCGTCGAGGCTGCCCTTGATGATGCGCACATCGCGCCGCGGCTGCAGCGCGATGCTGCGCAAGAGGGGCACGCCGTCCGCGCCGATCTCGACCAAGGTGACGCCCTTGCTGTGGTCGACCTCGTTGAAGGAATATTTGAGCAATGAGCCCGGGTAGTGGACGCGGTTGGAGCCCACGGTCTGCGGCCGGTGCAGGTGCCCCAGCGCAACGTAGTCAAACCCGGCGAAAAGGTCGAGCGTGACCGCGCCCGATCCACCCACCGACAGCGGCCGCTCTGATTCGGACGGCGTGCCGCCGGCCACGAAGGCATGGCCGACCAGCACGTTGCGGTGGCCGGGCTGGCGTTGCGCCCGCACGATGGCCAGGGTGTGGGCCATTGCCGATTGCTGGTCAAACACGGCCTCGCCGCCGGCCAGCGCCCGGGCAAAGGTGGGTTCCACATAGGGCAGCGGGTGGACCGCCACCGTGCCGTGTGCGTCGGTCAGATGCACGGGCGACAGATCGTGCAAGCTGCCCCGCAGGGTCAGCCGTTGCTGGCTGAAGATGCGCCCACCGAAGCCGATGCGTTCCGGGCTGTCATGGTTGCCGGCGATCACGATGACCGGGATGCCGGCATCCACCACCAGGCGCGACAGCACGTCGTCGAGCAGCGACACCGCCTCGGCCGGTGGCACCGAACGGTCGTAGACATCGCCGGCAATGATGACCGCGTCGACGGCTTCGCTGCGGGCGAGATTGACAAACTGGTCGAGCACATGCGCCTGGTCGGCGATCAGCGACACGCCGTGCAGGTGGCGGCCGAGATGCCAGTCACCGGTATGGAGAAATTTCATGTGGGTTTGGGCTGTGGGCGGCTGGGGCAGGGCGGGGAGAGGCTGCGGGCAAGGCGTTGATCATGGCCCTGGCTGCAACCCAGGCGTTTTTTTCTTGGTGTGGGGGCGCACGCGCCAAGGTCTGGCGGGTCGCCCCCCCATGCGCGCCAATGCGCCAATGTGTCGGGACTGGTCCGCGGGCGGTGTTGCCGTGGTGCCAAGCAACACGGTAGTCGGCACTGGCAACGCCGACACCCCCAACACCAGTGCAGCCGTCGACTGCTGCTGCTGCATCAACCGCGCATGCGGTGAAGTCACTCTCAGTCAAACCAGGGGCAAGATCAAACTTTCGCGTCGCGCACCAACAATTGTTTCCCCAACGGGAGATCCAACCCATCCGTCCCCCATGCCGGGATGCAGTCGGGTGAGACGCGGCGAAGCGTCAAGATTCGGACTCTGCACGGGAAACTCTCAATCGTCGGGGGCGAGACGTGAAAAAACCGCCTGATGGGCGGTTCTGGCGGAAGCGGTGAGATTCAAACTCACGGACGGTGTCCCATCGCCGGTTTTCCAGACCACACTCGAACCGAACTGGATCAAGGGCTTGGCTGACTTGCGTCTCCGCAACCGCCTCAAAACAGCCCTTGGCGTATGCCCGCCAGCTCGCGGTTCAGGCTGGACGTTGCGGAGACCATTCCGACTATCCCTCAGCGCAATTCGAGGCCTTGTTTAACCTTGGTTTGAACCAAGCCCCGGCCGCACCCAGCCGTCACTCGTGGTCCACGTTTGCTTGCGGCAGTCGGCAGCTTCTTGCAGAGCGCACTCGGCACAAGTCGAGAGAAACCTTCGATCACCTGGTAAGGGCTGCAGGCGCCGCCCTGTGCCCGGCTGGGGATGCGCCCGGGCTGTTGTGACCGGCGTTCAGAACGTGTATTTCGCCGCCAGCCAAAGGCGCGGCTGGCTGTCGCGGGTGTCTGAGCTGGGCACACCGCCGCGGGTGCGCCAGGCCAGCGCAGCATCCACGCTGAAGGGCCCTTGCTGATGGCGCAGACCCAGGCCTGCGCCCCCCAGGCTGCGGTGGTTGTGCGTGGGCGGTGAGGCCAGTGCGCCAGTTTTGGCATTGAAGCTCACGCGGCCGGCATCGTAGAAGGCATAGGGCGCCAGCGCACCCACTTGCAGGCGGGCTTCCAGTTGGGCCGTCCAGCCATGGTCACCGGAAGCCTCGCCTTGCGGATAGGCGCGCACGCCGCTGGTGCCGCCCAGGCTGTAGCCCTCGGATGAATCCAGGTTCTTGGCCGTGGCCTGGGCGGACACCCGCGCGATGAGACTGAGGTTGGCCAAGCCCGTGTTCTGCACACGCGCCACGTCCAGGTTCCATTTGCCGAAGTGTCCGCGCGTGTGGCGGCCACTGCTGATGTCGGACTGCGCCTGCGCGCCGTCCAGGCGCAGCTGGCCGCCGGTGTAGGCCAACGCGCCGTAGCTCACGCCACCGCCCCACAGCGCGTCGCGCTGGTCAAAGTTCAGGCTCAGCACCAGGCTGCGGCTGGACTTGTGGAAGCTGGCGCCTGCCAGGCCGTTCTCGTCGCTCAGCGCCTTGTGCTGGAAGGTGGCCGACACGCCCAGGTTGGCGCGCTGGCTGCGCACGATGGGCGCGCTGAGGCCGGCGCTGGTGGTCTTGGCGTTGCCCGTGGCGTCGAGCTGGCTGAAGTCCTTGCCCAACTCGTAAGCGGTGTGGCTGTAGGCCAGCTGGCCGCGCAAGCCGTCCAGCATGCCCGTGCCCAGCGGCGCGCTGTAGCCCACGCTGCCCAGCCACTGCTGCTGGTCTGAAGCCAGCAGGCGTGCGGTGAGCTGGTCGCCCCACAGAAAGGGGCTGTCGTAGCGCAGGCTGACGCTGGCGCGGTGGGCGCCGGTGTAGCGGTTGCCGTGGTTGTCCAGGCTGGCGTCACCGCCAAAGGCTGGCACCCGGCGCGCGTTGACCACCAGGTCGCCGGTGCCCGTTTCCTGCCCCGGGCGCATCACCGGTGAGATCTGGATGCCGGGTTGGTCGGACAAGATCAGCGTGCTGCGTTCAAGCGCGGCGTTGTGGATCACCTCGCCGGGCTTCAACCTACCCAGCCAGGCCTGCGCCGCGCCGCCGTCGATCTGGCCGTAGCGGCCTTCCACCACGGCAATCTGCAGTTCACCGCCGCCCAGCGCTTGGGCCGGCAGGTAGGCACGGGCAAAGGGGTAGCCGGCGGCGCGGTAGGCCTCGGTGGCGCGCTGCGCCAGCGCCTTCAGGCCGGCCAGGTCGTAGGCCTTGCCGGCCACATCCCCCACCGCTGCGGTCAGGGTGCTGCTGTCGAGCATGGTGTTGCCGCTGAATCGCAGACCGGTCACGGTGGCGGTGGCGCCGCCGGCCAGGGCGCTGTCGGCCATCGGGGCGGGCAGTTCCACCACCGGGCCGGGGCGGCTTGGGGCGATGTCGCGCGGCGTCAGCTGGCGCAGGTTCTGGCCGGCGTCGGGCGCTTGCTGGGCGTGTGCGGGCAGCAGCAGGGCGCAGGGCAGGGCCAAGGCTGCTGCCCCGGCCAGGGTGCGAGTTTTGAAGCGGCGGGTGGGTGTCATGGTGGCTGCGGTTCTGTGGGGCTCAATGATGGGGCTGAGTTGGGGGCTTAGCGGGTGCGGGCCGGGCCGGCCTTCGCGGCTTCGGGCAGCTTGATCCCGCCATCGACCACCACCACCCGCAAGTAGCCGCCAGCATCCCGGCCGGTGTCGCCTGCGTTCGGGGTCTCGGTGCTGGTGGACTCCACCAGCACCAGACCGCCACTTTGCTGGGGTGCGCCGGCTGCGCTGCCAGCGCCGTGCGTGCCGTCCACGCCATTCCCAACGATCCCACCGTTCGCGCCACTGGGGTCGCCTGTGCCATTCGCACGGTTGGTGCCGGCCGCACCGCCCGCGCCCAGCGCCGCGACGGCGATGGCTGCGATGCGTTGCGCATTGGCCAGGGCGCTGGCTTGTGGGGTGCCGGCGTCGCCCAAGCGGACGATGCGCGGCGGGCTGCCGAAGCGGTTGCCGGTGTTGGCCAAGGTCACGTCGCCGCTGGTGGTTGTTGCTGTGGTGGCACCCGCCACCACCAGCGCGCTGTCGCTGGTCTGGCTGATATCGCCTCGGGCGTTCAGCGTCAGGCTGCTGCCCGCGTTGATGTTGCCCACCACCATGCTGCCTTGCGCCTGCTGGATGGCCACCGGCCCGCTGGTGTTGAGCACGCCGCCTGTTTGCTGGAAGCCCTGGGACACGGTGAACTCGCCTCCGATGTTCACGGTGCCACCGGTCTGCGTGTACCCTGCCAGCCCCAGGCTGTTGGCCACGTTGAGTTGGCCGTCGGCCACGTTCAGGCCGGCGTTGGCGCCGCTGATCTCGTCCACCTGCACCGGCTGGCCGGCCACGGCCGGGGCCACGGCGCCAGCGCTGTTGAAGCTGACCGTCACGTTGGCGGGGATCACCACCTGGGCCACGTTGGCCAGGTCGGGCACGGCGCCGCCGGCCCAGTTGGCGGGGTCAAACCAGCTGCCGCTGCTGCCGCCCACCCAGCGCACGCTGGCCAGGCGCTGGATGTCGGCGCTGCTGCTGGCCGTGGTGCTGGCCAGGGTGTAGTTGCCGGCGGCCGTGCCGCCCAGCGTGATGCCGCTGATGCTGACAAGCTTGCCATTGCCCACGTTCTTGTCGGCAAAGCTGGCGCTGGCGCTGGCCACGCTGAGCGTGTCGTTGCCCTGCAGGCCGCTAAAGCCTGCGTTGGCCAGGTCCAGCGTGGCGCCGGTGTTGCCGTCGTAGGCCTTGCCGATGGCGTTGATGCTGGCCACGCTGAGCGCGGCCTTGTGGATGACGAAGCTGCCGTCGACGAAGCGCAGGCTGTAGTTGCCGTTGTCCAACGGGCCGCTGACGCTGTGGGCGTAGCTGCCGGCGTTGGTGCCGGTCACCGTGGCGTCCACGCCGCTCAGCACGGCGGCGGTTTCGCCGTGTACCAGGCCGTTGACAGTGAAGCCGCTCAGGCTTTGCGCCTGCCCGTTGTAGGTCCTGCTGCCGCTGTTGGCGGTGACGGTGGCCAGGGCCTTGCTGATGACCAGCGTGCCATCCACGAAGTTCAGCCTGTAGTTGGGATGGCTGCCGCTGGCCTGGATGGTGGTGGTGCCCACGTTGATGGCTTCACCACCGGCCGTCACGTCGGTCAAGACGCTGGCCGTTTCGCCGTTCACCAGGCCGCTCACGGTGTAGCCGCTGACGGTCTGCATCTGGCCGGTGTAGGTGCCCGTGCCGCTGTTGGCCGTCACCGTGGCCAGGGCCTTGTTGATGTCCAGCCAGCCATCGACAAAGTTGACGCGGTAGTTGCCGTTGTCGGCGTTGCCGTCCAGGGTGTTGGCGTAGATGCCGGCGTCGGTGGCGCTGGCGCCGCTGGCGGTGATGCCGCCCAGCACGCTGGCGCTTTCGCCGTTCACGAGGCCAGTGAGGGTGAAGCCGCTGACGCTTTGCGCCTGCCCGTTGTAGGTGCCGGTGCTGCTGTTGGCGGTGGCTGTGACGACTGCCTGCGCAATGTTGAAGCCACCGTTGACGAAGCTCAGCGTGTAGTTGCCATTGACCGCGTTGCCGCTGACGGTGTTGTCAAAGCTGCCCACTTGCGTGCCCGTGGCGCCGCTGGCGATCACGCCATTCAGCACGCTGCTGGTTTCGCCGTTCACCAGGCCGCTGACGGTGTAGCCCGTCACCCCTTGCGCTTGCCCGGTGTAGGTGCCGCTGCCGCTGTTGCCGGTGACGGTGGCGTTGGCGCGTTCTATGCGCAGTTCGCCGTCGACAAAGCTCAGGCGGTAGTTGCCGTCGCTGCCGCTGGCTACGCTGGTGTAGCTGCCGGCGTTGGTGCCGGTCACGCCGGCGCTCACGCCCGTCAAGACGCTGGCGGTTTCGCCGTTCACCAGGCCGCTGGCGCTGAAGCCGCTCGCGCTTTGCTGAACACCGGTGTAGACGCCGC
>JBBRJU010000074.1:0-8124 GCA_038218895.1 Burkholderiales bacterium | reverse complement strand
CCTGCTTGGCCTCGACGAGAAACAGGGTCTTGTCCTTGATCTTGGTGGTGACGGTGGCGGTCACGGTCACTTCAAAGATGCCGTCGGCCACGCCACCGGCGGCCATCGCCAGGTTGATGTCGACCTGGGGTGCCTGCTGCTCCAACAGGATCTGCGGCGAGTTCGGCTGTTCCAGCGACAAATCCTTCAGGTACATGCGCTGGATCTGGAACACGGGGGTATCGTCTTGGTCGGCCATGGCAAAAGCATCCTGAGGAAAAGGCAGAGAGCCCGCTGCCGACATGGCAACGGGCTGGGGCGGCGCGGATTATGGCGCAGCGCCCTGGCGCGACGGCGTCCAGCGATGCGGAGCACCGCTGACCAGTACCAGCCAGTGCCAGCCAGTGCCAAACAATACCGACCGTGCCCGCCAGCCTGGGCCGGCGTCGCGGGTCAGGCAGCCTGCAACAGCGGCTGCAGGCCGCCGCTGCGGTCCAGCGCCACCAGGTCGTCGCAACCGCCCACATGGGTGTTGCCGATGAAGATCTGCGGCACCGTGCGGCGGCCGGTCAGCGTGATCATCTGGTCGCGCTGCGCCGGATCGAGATCGATGCGCACCTCGTCGATGGCCTGCACGCCGCGTTGCTTCAACAGGGCCTTGGCCCGGATGCAGTAAGGGCAGACCAGGGTGGTGTACATGCGCACAGCGTTCATGGTGACGATGCTTTGAATCGACAAGAGTCGTGATTCTGCCGGGGCCGCGCACATCGTGCAGGCCGTGCGCCGGGCCGGCCCGCCGCTCAGGCGGGCTTCTTGCCGACCGGCAGGCCCGCTTCGCGCCAGGCGGCCAGGCCGCCGGTCACTGCCGTGGCCTTGTCATAGCCTGCCTTGCGCAACACATTGGCAGCACGGCCGGCGCGGGCGCCGCTGGGGCAGATCAGCAGCAGCGGCAGCGCCTTGTTGCTGGGCAGTTCCTTCGCGCCCGGCAGCGCGCCGAACGGGATGTTGCGCGCGCCCACGGGGTGGCCGCCGGCAAATTCGGTGGGCTCGGACACATCGATCAGCACCCCCTTCTCGCGGTTGATCAGGCGCACCGCCTCGGCGGTGCCCACGCCCCCGCCGGCGTTTTTCTGCAGCGCCTGCCACAGCAGCAGCCCGCCGGAAGACGCGGCCAGGAGGAGGAGCATCCAGTTGTCGATCAGAAACTTCACGGGTGGGCCTGGGGGTCAGCGAAAACCCGGATTATAGAATTTGCAGCTTTGCCGCTGTCTACCCTTCCTTCACCCGACCGCCCACCATGTACAAGCTCGTGCTGATCCGCCATGGCGAATCGACCTGGAACCTGGAAAACCGATTCACTGGCTGGACCGATGTGCCGCTCACGCCCACCGGCGTGGCGCAGGCGCAGCAGGCCGGCCGCTTGCTGAAGGAGGCGGGATTCGAGTTCGACATCGCTTACACCTCGGTGCTGCAGCGCGCGATCTGGACGCTGTGGCACTGCCTGGACCAGATGGACTGCACCTGGCTGCCGGTGGTCAACGACTGGCGGCTGAACGAGCGCCACTACGGTGCACTGCAGGGCTTGAACAAGGGCGACATCGCCACCCAGCACGGCGACGCCCAGTTGCTGGTCTGGCGCCGCAGCTACGACACCCCGCCACCGGCGCTGGAGCCGGGAGACGCCCGCAGCGCGCGCGGCGACCGCCGCTACGCCGGTCTGGCACCCGGGCAGGTGCCGCTGACCGAATGCCTGAAAGACACCGTGGACCGGGTGCTGCCGTTCTGGGACGCCGTGCTGGCCCCGGCCATCTGCAGCGGCCAGCGCATCGTCATCTCCGCCCACGGCAATTCCATGCGTGCGATGGTCAAGATGCTCGACGGCATCAGCGATGCTGACATCGTCAACCTGAACATCCCCAACGGCATCCCGCTGGTCTATGAACTGGACGCGGACCTGCAGCCGATCCGCAGCCAGTACCTGGGTGACCCGGCGGCAGCCGCCGCTGCGGCGGCCGCCGTGGCCAGCCAGGGCAAAAAAAACTGACGCCGCAGGCGGAGCGGCCACCGGCCGCCTCTGGTTTCCCCGGATCGAAATGTCGGTTGAAATTTGTACGATGACCTGATGATCAGGTCACCCGACCTTCCACTGGCCCACCACAGCCTGGCCGACCAGCTTGCCACCGACCTGCGCCGGCAGATCGAAGACGGTGCGGTGCAGCCCGGCCAGCGCCTGCCCACCGAATTGGCACTGGCGGCGCAATACGCCGTCTCCCGCACCGTGGTGCGCGAAGCGGTGAGCCGGCTGCGCAACAGCGGCTTGCTGGTGGCACGCCAGGGCGCGGGCATGTTCGTGGCCGCGCGCGACGCCGCCCGCCCGCTGGATTTCGACAGCGCCGTGCTGGCCGACCTGGGGGCGGTGCTGGAGGTGGTGGAAGTGCGCCGCGCGCTGGAAAGTGAAGTGGCCGCCCTGGCGGCAGCGCGCGCCACAGCCGCCCAGCGCCGCGCCATCCGGGACGCCCTGGCCCGGGCCGATGCATCCATCGCGTCAGGCAGCGCCACGGTCGACGAAGACCTGGCCTTCCACCAGGCAGTGGCCGATGCCGCCGGCAACCCGCAGTTCCCGCGGCTGCTGCGCCACCTGGAGCAGTACTTGCGCGACGCGATGGCAGTCACCCGCCGCAATGAATCGATGAAGGCCGAATTCATCCAGGAGGTGCGGCAAGAGCACCAGGCCATCGCCGAGGCCATCCTGGCACGCGATGCCGATGCCGTCCGCGCCGCCGCCACCCGCCACATGCACGCGGCCGCGCGCCGCCTGCATGACAGCGACGCCCCGATCCGCCGCACTGCGGCCACCGTAGAAAGCCCCTCCCGATGAGCCAGCCCGCCACCCCCCCGGGCGCCACGACGATGGTCTCAAGCACATCGGGCGCAAGCACATCGGGCGCAAGCACATCGCGGGCAAGCACCTTGGGCATCATCGGCCTGGGCTCGATGGGCCGCGGCGCCGCCTTGAGCGCCATCCGACGGGGCGTGCCCACCTGGGGCTTCGACCTGAGCCCCGCCGCCTGCGCCGCCGTGGCAGACGCCGGTGGCCATATCGCCGGCAGCGTGGCTGAACTGGCCGCTGCCTGCGATGCGGTCGTGGTATTGGTGGTCAACGCCGCGCAGACCGAGCGTGTCGTCTTCGGCGGAGATGGGGATGGCGGCGGTCTGGCCGCGCACCTGAAGCCCGGCAGCGTGGTCATCACCTCGGCCACGGTCGACCCCACGCTGCCACCGCAATGGGAGGCACGCCTGGCCGCGCTGGGCCTGCACCTGATCGACGCGCCGGTGTCCGGCGGCGCAGCCAAGGCCGCCAACGGCGAGATGACGGTGATGGCATCGGGCAGGCCGGCCGCCTTTGCCGCCGTGGGCGGGCTGCTCGATGCGGTGGCCGGCAAGGTCTACCGTCTGGCCGACCATGCCGGCGTGGGCAGCACGGTGAAGATGGTCAACCAGCACCTGGCCGGTGTGCACATCGCCGCCGCCTGCGAGGCCATGGCGCTGGGCATGCGCGCCGGGGCCGACCCGGACAAGCTCTATGAGGTGATCACCAATTCAGCCGGCAACAGCTGGATGTTCACCAACCGCGTGCCGCACATCCTGGCTGGCGACTACACGCCGCTGTCGGCCGTCAACATCTTCATCAAGGACCTGGGCATCGTGCTGGACGCGGCGCGCAAGCTGGCCGTGCCGCTGCCACTGGCAGCCGCCGCCCACCAGCTGTACCTGGGCACCGCCGGCGCTGGCTTCGGCGCCGAGGACGACAGCGCGGTGATCAAGCTGTATGCCGCGCTCACCGGCATCACCTTGCCTGCGAAGAAGGACGCAACATGATCCTCGGGGCGCCACAGGCGATCACGCCGGACGTGTCGCGGGGCATCACGCTGGGCGTGATCGCCGACGACTTCACCGGCGCCAGCGACGTGGCCAGCATGCTGGTGCGCGCCGGCATGCGCACGGTGCAGACCATCGGTGTTCCCCAGGGCGACGTCCCGCCCGAGGTGGCCGCAGCCGACGCAGTGGTGGTGGCGCTGAAATCACGCACCAGCCCGGTGGCCGAGGCCGTGGCCGATGCGCTGGCGGCGCTGCACTGGCTGCAAGCCGCCGGCGCCCGGCAGTTCTATTTCAAGGTCTGCAGCACCTTCGACAGCACGCCCGCCGGCAACATCGGCCCGGTGGCCGAGGCGCTGATGGCCGCGCTGGGCACCGCACAGACCCTGGTCTGCCCGGCCTTCCCGGAGAACGGCCGCACGGTGTTCCGCGGCCACTTGTTCGTCGGCGATGCGCTGCTCAGCGATTCCGGCATGCGCGACCACCCGCTCACGCCGATGCGCGACAGCAACCTGGTGCGCTGGCTGCAGCTGCAGAGCCAGCAGCCTGTAGGCCTGCTGCGCCATGACGTGGTGGCCCGCGGCAGCGCCGCCATCACCGGGCGCCTGGCGGCGTTGCAGGCCGACAGCGTGGCCCATGTGGTGGCCGATGCAGTCGACAACGCCGACCTGCGGGAGCTGGCCGCTGGCGCGGCCCACCTGCCGTTGTGGGTGGCAGGCTCGGGCCTGGCGCTGGGCCTGCCCGCCGTGCTGGCGGCCAAGGGCTGGGTCACCTTGACCGCCCATGCCGCCGATCTGGCCGCGCTGACCGGTCCGGCCGCCGTGCTGGCCGGCAGCTGCTCGGTGGCCACGCAAGGCCAGGTGGCGCGCTGGATCGCCGCCGGCCGCCCAGCGCTGCGCATCGACCCGCTGGCCCTGGCACGGGGTGAGCCGGTGGCCGACGACGCACTGGTCTGGGCCCGGACCCAGACCAGCGCCCCGCTGCTCTACGCCACCGCCGATGCCGCCGCGCTGGCCAGCACCCAGGCGGCGCTGGGTGTGGCCGAGGCCGGCGCGCTGGTGGAACAGGCGCTCGCCGCCATCGCCCGGGGCCTGGTGCACGCCGGCACCCAGCGCCTGGTGGTGGCCGGCGGCGAAACATCAGGTGCGGTGGTGCAGGCGCTGGACGTGCACACCCTGCGCATCGGCGCAACCATCTGCCCGGGCGTGCCCTGGACGCAGGCGGTGCGCGCCAGCGGCCAGGCACCACTGCAGCTGGCCCTGAAGAGCGGCAACTTCGGCGGGCCGGAGTTCTTCACCGAGGCGCTGGTGGCGGCATGAACCACGCCGCGCTGCGCGACGAGATCTGCGCCATCGGCGCGTCGCTGTTCCAGCGCGGCCTGGTGCATGCCACGGCCGGCAACATCAGCGCCCGCCTGCCCGACGGCGACGGCCACCTGATCACCCCGACCGACGCCTGCCTGGGCCGCTTGCGCCCCGAGGCCCTGGCCCATGTGGATGCAGCGGGCACCCAGCGCAGCGGCGACCGCGCCAGCAAGACCCTGGCGCTGCACCGCCAGATCTATGCCGCTGCGGCCGACGCGCAATGCGTCATCCACACCCACAGCACCCATCTGGTGGCACTGACCCTGGCCGCGCCCGGCCTGGGCGTGTGGCGCACCGACGCGATCCTGCCGCCGATCACGCCCTACTTCGTGATGAAGGTGGGCCGGGTGCCGCTGATCGCCTACCACCGCCCCGGCGACCCGGCGGCCGCCGCGCTGGTGGCCGACGCCATCGGCCATGCGGCAGCGGCTGGTGCACCGATCCGCGCGGTCATGCTCGACCGCCTCGGCCCCAATGTCTGGCATGCCAGCCCGGCCGCCGCCATGGCCACGCTGGAAGAACTGGAAGAGACCGCCAGGCTGTGGCTGATGACCACACCCCGGCCGCGGCCGCTGGGCGCAGCGCAATTGCACAGCCTGCGCCAGCACTTCGGCGCGGTCTGGGCGCCCGACCAGCCCACCCCCTGAAACGGACCCGCCCGATGCCCCGCTTTGCCGCCAACCTGTCGATGCTCTACAACGAGCATGCTTTCGTCGACCGCTTCGCCGCCGCAGCGGCCGATGGCTTCGACGCGGTGGAATACCTGTTTCCGTATGCCGTGCCAGCCGCCGAGCTGGCGGCACGGCTGCAGCAGCACGGCCTGACCCAGGCCCTGTTCAACGCCCCGCCCGGCAACTTCGACGCCGGTGAGCGTGGCCTGGCCTGCCTGCCCGACCGCATCGACGAGTTCCGCCGCGGCTTTCTGGACCAGGCCCTGCCCTATGCCGCTGCGCTGGGCTGCAACCGGGTGCATGTGATGGCCGGCCTGGCACCGGCCGGTGCCGACCGCAGCGCGCTGCTGGCCTGCTACCAGGCCAACCTGGCCTGGGCAGCGCAGCAAGCGGCACCGCAGCAGCTGCAGGTGCTGATCGAGCCGATCAACACCCGCGACATCCCCGGCTTCTTCCTCAACCGCCAGGACGAGGCCCATGCCATCGTGCAGGCCGTGGGTGCGCCCAACCTGCAGGTGCAATTCGACCTCTACCACTGCCAGATCGTCGAGGGTGATCTGGCGATGAAGCTGCGCCAGTACCTGCCCACCGGCCGGGTGGGCCACATCCAGATCGCCGGCGTGCCCGAGCGGCATGAGCCCGACCTGGGCGAGCTGCACCACCCCTACTTGTTCGGCCTGCTCGACAGCCTGGGCTGGGCGGGTTTTGTCGGTTGCGAATACCGGCCCCGCGACACCCGCCCAGGCGGCACCACAGCCGGCCTGGGCTGGCTGCGCGCCTGGCGCGCCGCCCAGCCGGCCTGATCTGCGCCTTGCCCACCTCGCTTTCCCGCCCCGCATCCCCGCTCCGTTTCCCCCCACCCGATTTTTCCCCGCCAACCCGAAGGAGACCACCCATGACCCAGACCCCTCTGATGCAACTTGCCGCCGCTGCCGTGCTGCTGGCCGCCACCGCCGGCGCCTCGGCCCAGACGGTGCTGAAGATCGGCTATGCCACCACCAAAGAGTCGCACTACGGCGTGGGCTCCACCGTGTTCTGCGACGAGATCGCCAAGGGCACGGCCAACCGCTACACCTGCCAGCACTTCCCCAGCAGCGCGTTGGGCGGCGAGCGCGAGATGATCGAGGCGGTGCAGCTCGGCACCCAGGACCTGGTCAACACCTCCACCGGCCCGCTGGGCAACTTCGTGCCCGAGGTCAAGCTGTTCGACATCCCGTTCCTGTTCCGCGGCTACGACCATGCCCGCGCGGTGATGGACGGCGCCATCGGCCAGGATGTGCTGAAGAAGATGCAGGGCAAGGGCCTGATCGGCCTGGCCTGGTCGGAGAACGGCTTCCGCCACATGACCAACAACAAGCGCGCCATCGTGCAGGCCAGCGACGCAGCGGGCCTGAAGCTGCGCACCATGGAGAACAAGGTGCACATGGCCGGCTACAAGACCTTCGGCGTCCTGCCCACGCCGATGCCCTTCCCCGAGCTGTTCACCGCCTTGCAGCAAGGCACGGTGGACGGGCAGGAGAACCCGATCCCAGTGATCCTGGCCAGCAAGTTCAGCCAGGTGCAGACGCACCTGTCGCTGACCGGTCATGTCTACTCGCCGGCGGTGATCATCCTGTCGCCCAATGTGTGGAACAAGCTCAGCGACGCCGACAAGAAGGTGTTCACTGACGCCGCCGTCAAGGGCGGGCAGGCGCAGCGCAAGAAGGTGAACGACGACGAGGCCAACGGCATCGCCATCCTCAAGAAGGACGGCATGCAGGTGGTCGAGCAGGTCAACGGCGAGAGCTTCCGCAAGGCGGTGGCGCCGGCCTATGCCGAGTTCGCCAAGGAATTCGGCGCCGACAAGATCGCCGCCGTGCAGGCCGTCAAGTAAGCCGCCTGGCTTGCAGGACGCCCATGCGCAACACCATTCTCGCGCTGGACCGCTGGGTCACCGGCACCGCCTGGGCCCTGGCCTGCGCACTGCTGGCCACCATCGCCTGCTTCGGCATGTGGCAGGTGGTGGCGCGCTTCGTGTTGTCGCAGCCCAGCACCTGGACCGAAGAATCGATGCGCCGGTTGCTGATCTGGATGGTGATGCTGGGCACGGTGGTGGCCTTTCGCCGCGGCGCGCTGGTGTCGGTCGACCTGATGCTGCGCACCGCGCGCGGCACCTGGTTGCGCACCGTGCGCTGGATCATCACCTGCACCGCCCTGGCCTACCTGGCAGTGCTGGTGTGGTTCGGCATCAACCT
>JBBRJU010000073.1:0-8176 GCA_038218895.1 Burkholderiales bacterium | reverse complement strand
CGGTTTGTCGCCCGGTTTGTCATCAACGCGACCCTTGCTGCGGGGGGCAGCGGCGGCTAATCTGCGCGGCCGATGGCCAAGCCGTCGCCACCCCCCCCCAACCACCAGGACGCCACCATGATCACAGCCGAGAAGTTGCTGCAGTTCGCCCCGAGGATCAAGGACGCCGCCGGCCATGCCGCGGCACTGGAAGCGGCTCGCCTCGCGAGCACGGTGGACAATCCACGACGGCTGTGCGCATTCCTGGGGCAGATTTCGGTGGAAACCGGCGGCCTCACGCTGATGGAGGAGAACATGAATTACCGCAACCCCGAACGGCTGGACGCGCTGTTTTCAAAGGTCAAGGGCACCGAAGACGCCAGGGCGCTGATTGCCAAGGGCCCGCAGGCCATCGCCAACCGGGTGTATGGCGGCCGCGCCGACCTGGGCAATGGCGACGAGGCCAGCGGTGACGGCTGGCGTTTCCGCGGCTCAGGCTACAAACAGCTCACCGGCCGCTACAACTACCGCACCATGGGCAAGCTGGTCGGCCTGGACCTGGAGAACAACCCCGACTGGGTGCGGGTGAACCCTGCGGCCGCCAAGGTGGCCTTCGCCTTCTGGGACGCCAAGCATTGCTCGCCACTGGCCGATGTGGGCGACATCGAAGGCATCACCGAGCGGGTGAACGGCCCTGCCAAGCTGGCACTGGCCGAGCGCATTGCCGCCACCGAGCGCGCGCTGGAGATCTGGGCAGCCTGATGGCAGGCCTGGCCACAGCACCACAGACCACAGCGCTGCGCGCCGGCCGCTGGTCAAGCTGGGCCCTGGCTGCGCTGTGCCTGGCCACGCCGGCACGGGCCGACCCGCCGCTGCTGCCGGCCACGGCGGCAACGCCGGCCGGCTTCGTGCCGGCGGGTTGGCAGATCGCGCAGCAGGTGGTGGTGGATCTCAACCACGACGGCCGGCCCGACGCGGTGCTGCTGCTGCAACCCGATGCGCCACCGCCGCCGCCGGGCACCGGCCGCTCGCCAGAGCGGGTGCTGGCGGTGCTGTTACAGCAGCGCGGCGGCTGGGCGATGGTGGCGCAGAACGCGCGGCTGGTGCCGCAGGCCGACCTGGCCACGCAGGAAGACCCGCTGAACAATGGGGAGCTGGCCACCGGCAAGGCCGGCAGCTTCAGCCTGTCACTGGGGCTGAGCAGCACGGCCGGATCGTATGTCTCGGCCCTGTTGACCTACCGCTTCCGGCTGGAGCGCCGCTGCGTGCGCCTGATCGGCCATGACCGCCTGCAGACCCACCGCGCCACGCTCGACACGCAGGACACCAGCATCAACTTCCTCACCGGCGCGGTGCAGGTCACCAGCGGCAATGCGCAGTCTGACGCCACCACCAAGCGCCGCAGCCGGCTGGCCGACAACCCGCGCCGCTGCCTGGGCGACCTGGACAGCGCGGTCAGCTTCCAGCCGCTGGGCGCGCCGCGCTGAGCTGGCGGCCGGCCTCGGCCTGCGCGGCCAGGTGCGCGACCCAGGCACTGAACCCGTCCAGCAACGGCAGGTAGTGTGCCGGCCGGTCTTCCAGCAGGCCCAGCGCGGCGCAGGCCGCCTCCAGCGTGGAGCGCTGTGCCGGCTGGTGGGCACGCCGGATGGCATAGCGCGACGGCGCCACACTGGGCAGCGCCCAGCGCGGAAGGGCCTGCAGCAGTGGGTGCATGTGCAGCAGGCTGCGCACCTGGCGCCAGGTGCCGTCCAGCAGCACCAGGCGGGCCGGTGCCGGCAACGGCGGGGCCAGGCCCGACAGTGCGTCGGCTGCAGCGGCTGCGGACGCTGCAGCGGATGCGCCGGCTGCGTTGGCTGCGCCGGGTGCGCCGGGGTAGAGCAGCAGGCTGCCACCGGGCGGGCTCAGCCAGGCGGCCAGCACTGCGGGGTCGAACTGCGCCCCCACCTGCACGGCGCAATCGGACAGGCTGCACTGCAGCAGCCGCACGCTGCCCTTGGCATGCCCAGCCTCTTGCAGGTGCTGCAGCACCAGCACCGGCAGGCGGTTGGCCGTGGGCCGCACCCAGGCGCACAGGCAAGCGCGCAGCGGGCGTTGGCAGCGGGGGCAAATCGGGCGCATGGCAGGCCGTCAAGCTAGCACGGCTCGGGCCGTACACTGCGGCGCCTGCGGCCACCCGCCCCCCCCAGCCCTGCGCGACTACCGTGCCCGTGCCTCCCCTGCATCCTGTGCTTCCCATGTCCGCCGCCGATCCGCCGACCCCGAGCTTCTCCGACCTCGGGTTGGGCCCGCTGCTGGCCATTGCGGCCGCTGGGGCGGGCTGGGCGCGGCCCACACCGGTGCAGGTCGCGGTGCTGCCAGCGGCGCTGCAGGGGCGGGATGTGCTCGCGCTGTCTCCGACTGGCTCGGGCAAGACCGCCGCCTTCCTGTTGCCGCTGCTGCAACGGCTGCTGGCGGCGCCATCCGCCGCATCCACCCCATTCACCCCATCTGCACCACCCGCCCCATCCACCCCGTCCGCCCCCGCTGCCCGCACACGCGGCAGCCCATCGCGCCCACAACGCCCCCTGCGTGCGCTGGTGCTGGCATCCACGCGTGAGATCGCGTTGCAGACCGCCGGTGCCGCCCGCGCGCTGCTGGCCGGCGTCGCCGCCGCGCCCAAGCTGGTGGTGGCCGTCGGCGGCGCCTCGATCAATCCGCAGATGCTGGCGCTGCGTGGCGGTACCGATCTGCTGGTGGCCACGCCCGGCCGCCTGCTCGACCTGCTGGCCCACAACGCCCTGCGCCTGGACGACGTGGCCAGCCTGGTGCTCGACGAGGCCGACCGCCTGCTCGACCTGGGCTTTGCCGACGAACTGGCCCGGGTGCTGGCCGCCCTGCCCGCCCGGCGCCAGACCCTGCTGCTTTCTGCCACCCTGCCCGATGCGGTGCAGGCCCTGGCTGGCAGCGTGCTGCACGACCCGCTGCGGGTGGACGCCAGCGACAGCCAGCACGCGGCGCCGCCACCGGCGATCACCCAGCGCGCCATCGTCGTCGACAGCAGCCGGCGCACCACGTTGCTGCGCCATCTGATCGCCACCGAGCGGTGGCCCCGGGTGCTGGTGTTCGTGGCCACGCAGTACGCCAGCGAGCATGTCGCCGACAAACTGCGCCGCGCCGGCCTGCAGGCCGAAGCCCTGCACGGCCGCCAGAGCCCGGGCCGGCGTGCCGCAGCGCTGGTCGGCTTCGGCGCAGCCCGCCTGCAAGTGCTGGTGGCCACCGACCTGGCCGCCCGCGGCATCGATCTGCCCGGCCTGGGCGTGGTGGTGCAGCATGACCTGGCGCGCGCTGCGGTGGACCACACCCACCGCATCGGCCGCACCGGCCGTGCCGGCGCCACCGGCCTGGCGGTGAGCTTCATCCTGGCTGACGCGCCAGGCCGCGAGGCCCACTTCCGCCTGATCGAAAAGCGCCAGCAGCAGCGCGTGCAACGCGAAGTGCTGCCTGGCTTCGAGCCCGCTGCCCCGCCGCTGCCACCGGCCTTGGCCGACGCCAGCGGCGGCATCAAGGGCCAGCGCCCAAGCAAGAAGGACAAACTGCGCGCCGCAGCAGCGGCTGCCGCAGCCACCGCCCCGAAGAGGACCCCCCGATGAGCAAGACGCCCGCCAAGAACAACCAGGCCGGCATGGCCCTGGTGCTGCTGCAGTTTGCACTGATCGGCGTGATCGCCTGGCGCGCCGGGCCGCTTTTCCTGGCGCTGCAGGCCTCGGCGCTGGCCTGGGGCGTGCTGGCCGCAGGCATCGCGCTGGGCGCCTGGGCGCTGTCGGCCAACCGGCCGGGCAACTTCAACATCCGCCCGACCCCCAAGCCCGGCGGCCAGCTGGTGCGCGGCGGGCCGTATGCCTGGATCCGCCACCCGATGTACACGGCAGTCCTGCTGGCCGGCCTGGCCGGCGTGTACGGCGTCGACATTCCCGGCCGCACCCTGGTGGGCACCGCCTTCTTCGCCCTGCTGGGCGTGCTGTGGTTGAAGGCCGGGCTGGAAGAGCAGTGGATGCTGGCCCAGCACCCCGATTACGCGGCCTACCAGAAGGAATCGTCGCGCTTCATTCCCTGGGTGGTGTAGGCCGGCTCAGGCGCACGGGCAGACGCCGGGCCGCTTCCAGGTTTCCTCATCCTCCTCGGGCGGCCTGGCGTGCAGCGGCAGGGCTGGGGGCGCTCTCAGCCTCTCCACGCGTCGCGCAGTTCGCGCTTGAGCACCTTGCCGATGGCGCTGCGCGGCAGCTCGTCGGTGAAGCGCAAGCCTGACAGCCGCTGGGTCTTGCCGACCTGCTGGTTGAACCAGCTGCGGATGTCGTCTTCGCTTTCAGGCGCTCGGCCAGTCGCGGCGCCAGTCATGCCGGCAGTGGTGCTGGAAGCGGTGCTGGAAGCGGTGCGACCCGCAGCGCTGTCAGTCGCACCGCCACGCCGCACTACCCATGCCACCGGCGTCTCACCCCATTCGGCGCTGGGCACGCCGACCACGGCGCAATCGGCCACCGCAGGGTGTTGGCGCAGCACGGCTTCCAGGTCACTGGGATAGATGTTGAAGCCGCCGGAGATCACCATGTCCTTGCGGCGGTCGAACAGCACCATGAAACCGTCTTTGTCGAAGCGGCCCACGTCGCCGGTGCGGATGAAGCGCTGGCCTTGTGGATCATGCCACTCGGCCTCGGCGGTCTTGGCGGCTTGCTTGTGGTAGCCGGTCATCATGGCCGCGCTGCGGCCCACCACCTCGCCGGCCTCGCCGGCGGGCACCTCGCGGCCCTGCTCATCGATCAGGCGGATGTCATGGCCGTCGGCCGGCTGGCCCACGGTGTGCAGCTTGGTGTGGTGCAGGTGGGCCTGCAGCAGGCAGGTGCCCCCGCCCTCGGTCATGCCGTAGTACTCGGTCAGGCCACCCGGCCAGCGCTGGAGCACATCGGCCTTCAAGTGGGCGTGGAAGGGCGCACTGGTGCAGAACTTCATGCGAAAGCTGCGCAGGTCGAAACTGTCGAACCCGGGCTGCGCCATCAGCCGCTGGTACTGCACCGGCACCAGCATGGTGTGGGTGGCGCGCTCACGCTCGGCGATCTGCAGGTAGGCCAGCGCATCGAACTTCGGCATCAGCACCACGCAGCCGCCCCAGGCCAGCGTGGGGATCACGGAAACCAGGGTGGTGTTGCTGTACAACGGCGTGGCGATCATCGTCACCGTATCGGCCGCATAGCCCGAGATGGCCGCGCGCTGGATGTGGCCCCAGCGCATGCCGTGGCTCTGCACGATGCCTTTGGGGCTGCCGGTGGTGCCCGACGAATAGATCAGGTTGAACGGCCAAGCCGGGTCGATGGCCACGGCGGCCGGCCGGTTGCCTTCGGGCGGCAGCCAGCTGTCCAGCGTTTCGAGCCGGGTGACTGGCAGGTCGGCCGGCACCACCACGCCAGCGGCGGCCAGCGCATCGGCCACGCCGGCATCCAGGAAGAAGCGGCGCGCGTCGGCATCCACCGCCATGCCCACCAGCTGGTCGGCGGTGGACCCGGGCGCCAGCGGTGCCACCGCGCCCCCGGCGCGCAGCGTGCCCAGAAACACCGCCACGTAGGCCGGGCTGCTGGTGGCGCACACGGCCACCCGCTCACCGGGCTGCAGGCCATCACGCAGCAGGCCGGCAGCCACGCGGTCGGCCAGCGCGTTCAGCGCGGCATAGCTCAGGCGTGCATCGCCCACCACCAGTGCGGTGGCCTGCGGGCGCTGGCGGGCATGCTCGGCCACCAGCGCTGGCAGATCACGGAACGGGTCGGGCGTGCTGGCGCCGGGCGCGACGGTCGGGTTGGCGGCGGGCAGTGGCATGGGGCAGACCGGTGGCTGGCTGGGGCGCCAGACCATAGCAGCGGCCCTGGGCCGGGGCCTGTCGCACAGGTGCTTGTCCGGGTGCCGGGGCGGCACGGCCAATGCCCGTTCTCAACTGCGACGACGGGCAGACCGTGATGGAGCACAGGTTGGGCAATCAGGGCAAGGTGGTGTTGACTGGCGGGCCCCAGGCAGCGGCAAGATGCGGGGCTGAATGGCGCGGGTAAATCGCGCGGGTAAATCGCGCGGGTAAATCGGCCCGGGCAAGTTGGCGCGGGCTCAGGCTTCGCGCGACATCGCGAATTCGAGCAGGTCCTTGTCGGTCACGTCGCCAGGCCACATGCTGCCGGCCAGCCAGCGGTAGAAGCTGCCGGCGGCGATGCGGCTGAGGATGCCGTCGCGCCGCCAGGCGCGGGCGATGGGTGCGGCCAGCGCGCCCAGGCGCTGTGCCTCGAACTGCGCGATGCGCTCGGCCTGGTCGGCCGCGGGCATCTCGTCGAACAACGATTTGGCCTGCATGGCCTGGTGGTGCTGCCATTCCTCCTGCAGGCGCTGCTTGCGCTCGCCCAGGCTCGGGCGCGGCATGGCTGGGCTGGGCAGGGCATCACCGCCCTCGCCTGCCCCGGCGTACTGCTTTTTCAGCGCATCCCGCAGGTAGGCGGCGGGTGACTTCAGCGGCGGCAGGGTCTGGCTTTTCAGCCGCTGCTCGGTGTGGTCGACCGCAGCCCGCAACACACCTTCGTCGGTGATGGCGTACAGATCCTGGGCATCGGCGCGCTTCCAGCCGATGGCGATGATGCGTTCCACCAAGGCGAGATCGAACACGTTCTTGGCCGACTCGGCCAGGCCGCTCAGGCTGGCCTGTGGCTTGGCAACCACCCGGAACTGCAACTCCTCGACCTTGCGCCCGCGCTTGTGCGGAATGGCCTCCATGCGAAAGCCGTCGCTCAAGGTGTCGAGCTCGGCCAGCGCCTTCTTGATGGTGTCGCGGTGCAGGATGCGGTAGTCGACCGTGGTGATATCGCTGCGCCCGGTGAGCACCGACGCCCACCAGACGATGTCTTCGCGCATCGTCAGGCCGTTGGGTGACGTGAGGTAGCGCGCGCCCAGCTCGTACAGCACCGATGCGGCATAGCTGCGCATCTGCGAGCTGATCTCGAGCAGCACACGGGTGTACTGCGCAGGCTTGAGCAGGCGTTCGCGGATCGGCTCGGGGTAGGACCAGGAGATGGTGCACGCCTGGCCCCGGCCGGGCTCGTCGATGCGCACCGGGCCCAGCAACTGGGTCGATGTCCATTGGCGTGTGCCACCGGCGCTGGTGTGCCACTCGATGGTGGTGGCCTGCATGTCCCGGATGTGCGACTTCAACAGCTCGGTGTTGTGCGAAGTGAACCGGGCATCGTCGATCAGTTCCGACAGCAGGATCGAATAGCCCGGGTTGTCGACCCCCTGCCGCTGGGCGTGGTAGAGAAATACGTTGTAGATGCGCCGTGACAGCAGCGTGAGTTTGCCGCGCTTCGGGCGGATGGCGATGGCTTCGTTGGCCTTCGACACCGCCTGTTCGGCCTTGGCTGCCGCCAGTGCATCTGCACGCGCGGCAAGGTCACGTGGTTTGTTGACTTGTGGCACGCCCGCGTGGTGTGGCGGCGGTGCGTGATCAGATTGCATGGCGTCGGTGAATGGGAGGGTTCGAAAACGCATATTGGATGTGAATTGTGAAACTGTCAATTCACAATAGATATGACCTTGCAGCAGTGCTGCGCCTTGAAATATTGAGATCAACTACTTGAAATCTTGAAGAGTTGACCCGCCCAATAGCCCAGGCTGGACAAGCACTTGGGCATGGTTTTCGGTGTGGATATGGGCATGTTGGTGAGAACATTTGGGGAACTGCCGGAGTGGATATGGGCAGGCTGGCACGGTGTGTGGAGACTTTTTGGGGGTCTCGCGCTGTGGGTTTGGGCAACTGGGACGTTGTGGCTCCATGGCAAGGCGCTGCGCGGTCGATTTACCCCGCCAGCGCTCTGATTGGCGGCAACGATGCACCGTGGTGGCTCGGCCTGGCGGCTGCTGGCGGCCCAGTTCCCCAAAATCTCTCACAGTTGGCCGCAAGCATGACCGGGGTTCCCCAAAGAGTCTCACAGAGGATAGCCGCAAGAATCGTCGCGTTTCAGCAGCTTTTGGCGATTAGATGGATATTGGTACACTGTCCGTATTCCGTCTAACTCCCGAGCAAATGGCAACCGACGATCAGACGCCAGCTTCTGCTGGCCGCACTGGAAACCTGGTTTCCAGCGCCACACCACCCGGTGCCAACCACGGCGCAGTTGCAACGCGGCTGCCCATCGACATGGCG
>JBBRJU010000072.1:0-8183 GCA_038218895.1 Burkholderiales bacterium | reverse complement strand
GATGATGGCGCCGACCCGCGTGATGCGCGAGTCGTTGGTGGCAGCCCAGCGCGGTTTGCCGTCGATTTCGGCGTCGGTGCGCATGCTGCGGAACTTGGACACCAAGAAGGGTTTGCTGTTGTAGCCCACCCGCTCTTGCCGGTAGAACACCGGGCCCCGGCTCTCCAGCTTGATGGCGACGGCAGTGACCAGCATGACCGGCGCGGCCAGGACGATCAGCACGCTGGAGCACAGGATGTCGAAGATGCGCTTGACCGCCGTGCGGTAGAAGCCCTGGTTGAAGCCGTCACCGAAGATCAGCCAGCCGGCGTTGACAAAATCGATGCGGATCTGGCCGAGCATGCGCTCGAAATAGGTGGTGACATCGAACACCCGCACGCCGGAGAGCTTGCAGTCGAGCAGTTCGCGCAGCGGCATGCTGCCCGAACGGCGCTCGGTCAGCGCCACGATGATTTCGTCGACCCCCAGGCGCTTGGCGGTCTGGGTCAGCGACTGGTCGGCCGTCAGGCGCTCGGCCTCGGGCACGGCGGTCTGTGTTTCGTTGGGGCCGGGAAAGTAGCCGACGATGGTGGCCAGCGGGTCAGCCGCGCGCAAGGTGCCACCCACCATCTGAGCCGCCGGGCCCGAGCCGAAGATCAGCACGCGCGAGCCGGCGCGCGATTTGGTGGCCCAGTAACCCATCACCACCCGGCGCAAAATCAGCGCGGCGATCACCAGCATGGCCGACGCCCGGATGGCATCGACATTGCCGAAGCCCACCGGCAGCACCTGGAAGATCTGGTAAGTCAGCAACAGGGCCAGCACCAGGGCCAGCGCCGCACGCAACGTGGATTCGACCACCGACCAGTCTTGGGCGCGTTGGTACAGGCCCGAGGCGCTGTTGATGAGGAACAGGCCCGCCGCCAGTGAAAAAACTTGGGCGCCCGCCATCGGAATCACCAGTTTCAGGCTCCCGGCCTGGGCCAGCATCACACCGGCCAGCGCCAGCAGCGACAGCAGAAAATCAAAAGCGACCTTCCGCAGCGTCCATGCGTGGAAGTAGTGGTTGAACAGCCGGACCATGGAAATCTCCTGACAGGACCTGGCGCAACATCTGCCAGGTTCCATGCAACTGCGCAGGCCACGCAGAAGCGCCCGGAGGGGCACCAGCGCGCAAGCCGTCTTGATGGCCCGACTGTAAGCACCGCACGGGGCTGGGGGCAATCCCACCGCTGCGGGGGCCGTGCGACCGATCTCACGCCAACGGCGGATTGTTGCATCGGCAAACCGTGCCGGGCGCCGGGCTGGATCAGTCGGGCGTGGCAAGTTCTGCCGTGGCCTGGGGCGTCGTCTGGGGCGTCGTCTGGGGCGTTACCGGGGGATCAGCGCGCGCGACCGCCGGTTGCGGCGCCGGCGACGGCTGCACTGCAGCCAGGTCGAAATGCGTACTGCCGGTCTGCAGGGCCACCACGCAGCGCTGCCAGGCGGCGTCGGGCGCTGGCACGGCAAAGCCGTAGAACACCTGCCCACCCGATTCCTGGCGCCGCACGGCAGTGGCTTCGGCCAGGGCGGTCTCGTTTTCGCCCAGGTCGACTTCCACCCAGCCGCAGGTGCCCTCAGGCACCGGCAGCGCGCACTCGGCCTGGAAGCCGTGCAGCGACAGCTCGATCACCTGCAGCGGGTAGCACAGCCGGGTGTCGTAAGAGCGCACCGACAGCCGCGCCGGGCAGCGGATGGAAAAGCGCTGGTGCTGGCGCAAGCTCAGCAATTCACCAGCGCCTTGCGATGGGGCCGGCAGCACGGCGCGGTACGCCGGGCGGTCATAGATCGACCGCAACAGCAGGCGCTGGCGGTCGTTCAATGTCTCGAAGACCTGGGTGCGGCGGTTGAAGAAGTGGTCCATCATCGCCGGCGTCAGCACCGGGTCGTTGGTGGTGAAGAACCGCCGGTTGGGCACCCGGATGTTCGGCAGGCGGGTTTCGACAAAATAGCGGAACAGATTCTTGCGCGGCCGCTTGTGGGCATAGGCAGCGTGGAACACGTCTGGCGCATGCTGCAGGTCCAGGGTGGCACCCACGGCCGGGGCGCCGTTGGCGAAGTCGTAGTTGTCGACCACCCGCGCCTGCAGCCGCTGGAAGAACAGCAGCGATTCATACATCTCGATCTTGTTCGGGTTGACCGCGATGACGATGTGGCGGGTGTCGAAGTATTCACGGCAATAGCCATACATGAACTTCATCAGCGGGAACAGGATGCGCCCGCCGGTGCGGCGGAACCGGGGGTCGATCGCCAAGGCCGAGATTTCAGCGATCTTGCCGGTCTTTGAGCGAATCTGGCCGAGGTTGAACACCGATTGCAGCGGGAAGCCAAACACGCCCTCGCGGATCATCGAGATCGTGCCAACCACCTGCCCGTCCCACTTGGCGCACAGCGTGGTGGTGGTGGGCAGGGCGTGGTAGATCGTCACCCGCAGGCCCGACGGGTCGGGCTGCATGAAGCCAGCGGCCACATAGGCGTCATGCAGGATGCGGAAACACGCCTCCAGTTCGTCCTGGGTGTCAGCGATCTTCAGCTCCAGCCGGGCGTCGGGCTGGCCGTCGCAGTCGATCAGATTACGAAAGAGAGAAAAGCGCAGCGTGCGCGGCAGCAGGGCCAGCGCCGTGCGCGCCACCTGGTGCAGTGACTTGCGGGCGATCGAGGCCAGGGAGCGTTTCATTGGCAGGATGGGCAGTGCCAAGGCGGGCACCGGTCGGCACCTTCGACACCTTGTCCTTGTTGGATCGGCAGATCGGCGAACCAATGAAGGGATGCGCCTGACCGGCAGGTAACAGCTTGTGCGGGCACTGCATGCGCGGCGGCATACCGGCTGCGCATCAGCATCCCCTGTTCAGACCACAGCGCAGGCTGCCGGCACATCGTCAATCGGGCTACATTGCCAACGGGCCAGGCAGGCGCGGCCCATGATTCGACCCCGGCAAGGAGCCCTCACCATGAAGATCGCGTTCACCTCGTGCATGGCGTTCACCGTGTTTGCCCAGCAACCGGTGTGGGACCAGATCGCCGCGCAGCGGCCCGACCGGCTGCTGCTGCTGGGCGACTCGGTCTACATCGACGCGCCGCCCTACCCGATCGGCATGGTCCATCCCAAGGAAATGGCGCCGGTGGAATTTCTGCAGCATGTGCTGGGGCGCTGGCGCACACAGCTCGACCAGCCGCAATTCCGCGCGTTGGCGTCGGCCGTTCCCACCGATGCAATCTGGGACGACCATGACTTTCTCTGGGACGAAAGCTATGGCGAAGGCGCGATCGACAAGGTCATCTACCAGGAGAACATCCGCATCTCACGCGCGCTGTTCAACGCCTTCTGCCACACCCTGGACGCGCGGCTGGCCCCCGGCAGCTTTCCCAGCGCCTACAACGACAGCCGCATCAACCAGCCCAACGAGCCGCCGCCGGGCTACCGCCAGCGGGTGCTGGCACCCGACATGCACCTGCACCTGACCGACGGCCGCTCTTGGCGCATCAAGCGTGACATGCTGGGTGCTGACCAGCGCGCGCAGATCGAGGCCAAGCTGGCAGCAGCGCCCACTGCGGTACACCTGATCGCATCAGGTTCGGTGGTACAGGCTGACGATGACGCGCGTTGGGCGCTGTTCGACGATCACGCCTGGCTACTGGCGCTGGCGCGACGCTACAAGATCCTGGTGCTCAGCGGCGACATCCACGCCAACCGCTTCAAATCGACCAACCTGGGTGACGGCCACTGGCTGCACGACGCCACCGCCTCGGGTGCGGCGGTGTGCAAGCTGGTGGGCGTGGGCTCGAAGTGCCAGAACTACGGGCTGCTGAGCACCGACCCGGCCACGCTGCGGCTGGATTTCTTCAGCCACGGCACGCCGGATTCAGTGGGCTCCTGGGCCATCGACCGCAGCAGCTGGCGCGCCACCAGCGTCGGCTGAGCCAGGCCGCCGGCCATGGCGCCGGGTCAGGCCGCCCAGTCCAGCGGCGGGCGGGTGATCGGCCGCACGCTTTCATAGGCACGCGCGGCGCGCAGCACCAGGGCGTCACCGAACATCGGGCCCACCAGTTGCAGGCCGATCGGCAGGCCGGCACCGGTCAGCCCGCAGGGGATGCTGCAGGCCGGCTGCTGGCTCAGGTTGAAGGGGTAGGAAAACGGCGACCAGCCCAGCATTGCCTCGGGGCTCAGTGGCGCATGGCCGGCCGGCTTGGCGGCGAAGGCCGGCACCGACACCGCCGGCGTGGCGATCAGGTCGTAGCGCTGCATGAACTGCCGCAGGTGCGACCCCAAGGCGCCGCGCCGCAGGTTCAGCTGCTGGATCTGCAGGGCGCTGTACTGCGCACCCTGCGCTGCCTCGGCCGCAAAGTCGGGGTCGGCCACCGCCTGCTGCGCCGTTGTCATGCCATTCCACAGCGTGAGCGCACCCAGAAACCACAGGCCGGTGCAGATGTCCAGCGGGTCGTCGATGCCGGGGTCGACCTGCTCGACCACCGCGCCCAGCGCTTCCAAGTCACGCACCGCTTGGGCCACCGCAGCCGCCACCTCGGGGTGCACGTTCTTTGCGTAACCCAGCGTGGGTGAGTAGGCGATCCGCATGCCGCGCACGCCGTCGTCCAGGCCCATGCGGTAATCGCGCCCATCGGGCGGCAATGCCGTCCAATCGCGTGCATCGGGCTGGCTCATCACGGTGAGCATCAGCGCTGCATCGGCCACGGCCATGGTGTGCGGGCCCAGGTGGGCCACGCTGCCGAAGGGTGACAAGGGGTAGGCGGGCACCCGACCGAAGCTGGGTTTGAGGCCGAAGTTGCCGCAGAAAGCCGCCGGGATGCGCACTGAACCGGCACCGTCGGTGCCCACGCTCAGTGGCCCCAGGCCGGCGGCCACCGCCGCCGCCGTACCGCCCGACGAGCCGCCAGGCGTGCACGACAAGTCCCAGGGGTTGCGGGTGATGCCGGTCAGCGGGGAATTGGTTTCACCCTTGCAACCGAACTCGGGCGTGGTGGTCTTGCCCAGCAGCACCGCGCCAGCCTCGCGCAGGCGGGCCGTCACCGGGGCGTCCACGTCCCAAGCTTGTGCGGGGTCGACCGTGCGCGACCCGCGCAGCGTTGGCCAGCCGCGGGTCAGGATCAGGTCCTTGATCGAGGTGGGCACACCGTCCAGCGCACCGCACGGTTTGCCGCTGTGCCAGCGTGCCTCGCTGGCACGGGCGCTGGCCAGCGCTGCCTCGCCATCCACCAGGCAAAAGGCATTGAGCTGCGGGTTGAGGCGGGCAATGCGCTGCAGCACCGCCTGGGTGGCGTCGACCGGTGACGCAGCGCCGCTGCGGTAGAGCGCCAACAGCTCGGTGGCGGTGCAGTCGGTCAGCTGGGTGGGCGTGGCCATGGTGCTTGCTCGTGGGTGGTGGGCGGGGCTGGATGGCTCAGGCGTGGTTTGTTGCACGGGCCTGTGCGCGGTCTGATTCGTGGTCTGTCGCGCGGTCTGATTCGTGGTCTGTCGCGCGGTCAGATTCGCGGTTGGAGGCGTGGTCAGCTGCGCGGTCGGGTGCGTGGGTGCCGTGGTGCAGGAAGTCCGATGCCAGGTGGGCCAGGCTGCGCACACCGACGATCAGACAGCCTTCATCGACATAGAAGCGCGGCGAGTGGTTGGGCGCCACGGTCTTGGGATCCACCCCCGCCGGCACCACGCCGACGAAATAGAACAGCCCCGGCGCCTCGCGCTGGAAAAACGAGAAATCTTCCGAGCCCATCACCTTGGGTACCAGCATCAGCTTGTCTTCGCCCACGCTGCGGGCCAGGCTGGGGCGCATGGCCTCGGTCAGCGCCGGGTCGTTGACGGTGACCGGGTAGTGCTTGTTGATGCAGACCACGCAGTTGGCCCGGTTGCCGCGCGCAATCGCCTCACCCAGGTAGGTGACACGCTCGTGGATGTCGTCGCGCATGGCTTCGTCGAAGGTGCGGATGGTGCCGGTCATCACCACTTCGTCGGGGATGATGTTCTGGCGCAGGCCGCCGTGGATGGTGCCGATGGTGACCACCGCCGGCTCCCGCGTCAGGTCGACCTGGCGGCTGACCACCGTCTGCAGGCCCATCACCACCTGGGCACTGGTGACGATGGGGTCGACGCCGTACCAGGGCATGGCGCCGTGGGTCTGGCTGCCGCGCACGGTGATCTTCAGGCTGTCGCTGCTGGCCATGGTGGGGCCAGGCCGGTAGCCGATCACGCCCACCGGCAGTTGGCTGGTGACATGCAGGCCGAACACTGCAGCGGGTCTCGGGTTCTGCATCACGCCTTCGGCCACCATCATCTTGGCGCCGCCGTCTTCGCCCTCGGGCGGCATCTCTTCGGCCGGCTGGAAGATGAACTTCACCGTGCCGGGCAATTGCGCACGCAGGCCGGCCAGCACCTCGGCCACGCCCATCAGGATGGCGGTGTGGGTGTCGTGGCCGCAGGCATGCATCACGCCCACCTGCTCGCCGTTCCATTCGGCCTTGGCCTTGCTGGCAAACGGGATGTCGACCTCTTCGGCCACCGGCAGGCCATCCATGTCGGCGCGCAAGGCCACCACCGGGCCGGGCAGGCCGCCCTTCAGCAAGCCCACCACGCCGGTGTGCGCCACGCCGGTGGTCACTTCGTCGAGCCCCAGCGCACGCAGGTGATCGGCCACGATGCCAGCGGTGCGGAACTCACGGTTGCCCAGCTCGGGGTGGGCGTGGAAATCGCGCCGCCAGGCAGTCACGCGGTCCAGCACCGCCTGGGCAGCGTGGTCGATGGCAGTGGCCAGGGCGCTGGCGCCAACGGGGGTGTCGGTGGTCATCGGAGTTCTCCTCGTGTGGTGTGGTGTGGTGGGGTGTGGTGTCGCGTGGTGTGGGCTGCGTCAGTTCTTGAAATCACCCGCCCACATCACCACCCAGCTGGCGGGGTCGATGTAGCGGCGCAGCGCCGCATTGACCTGGTCCAAGGTCAGTGCGGCGATCGCATCGTCGGTGGCCTGCTGCAGCGCAAACCGGCGCTGCAGGTACAGGTTGCTGACCAGCACACCGGCCACCGCCGGGTCTTGCGCCCGGCCCAGGCGGCGCTGGTTGAGCAGGCCCACACGGCCTTCGTCGAGCTCTTTCTGGCTGAAGCCGTCTTTCAGTGCCCGCGCCACCTCTTGCTTCAGTGCAGCTTCGACCTTGGGCTGGTTCTGCGGCGCGAAGATGGCGGATGCCTGCCAGCGCGATGCCGGCTCAAAGTTGTTCCACAGCACGTAACTGCGCACGTCGTAGCTCAGGCCGTCTTTTTCGCGGATGCGCGCCCACAGCCGGGCGCTGGCATCGCCGCCCAGCAGGTGGTTGGCCACCAGCATGGCGGGGTAATCAGGGTGGGTGTCGTTCAGCGCCAGCGGCTGCTCCAGCAGCAGGTTGGCATTGGGCTTGTCGGGCGTGGCCAGCAGCTGGCGCAGCGGTGGGGCCGCCACCAGCGGCTGCGGCGCCCGCACAAAGGCCGACCCGGGCAACGCACCGGCGGCCGGCGCGCGCCAGTCGCCGAACGCCTGGGCCAGCGCGGCCTGCAGCGCCGGCACGTCGATGTCGCCCACAGCGCTGAACTCGGCATTGGCCGCGCTCAGGAAGCGGGCGTGCACTGCACGCACCGCGTCGACGCTGACGGCGTTCAGGTCTTGCACCGTCTGATCGAAGCTGTTGGCGTGGCGCAGATCACCCCGCGGGTAGGGGTTGCCGTGGCGCTGCAGCGCATTGCCCGCCACTGCACCAGGCTCGCTGCGCTGGGCGGCGATGGCGGCCAGCAGCTGGCTGCGGCGCTCGTCCAGCGCATCTGCCGGCAAGGCCGGCTCGCGCAGCAGCCGGCCCACCAGCGCCACCACTGCCGGCAGATGCTGGCGCACGGTGGTGATGCCCACGCTCAGGCCCTGGCCACCGGCGCCGAAGCTGACATCGGCGCGCAGCGCATCGAAGGCATCACTGATCTGGGCGCGGCTCATGCCGGCGCCGCCCTTGTCGATCAGCCCGCCGAGCATGGCCACCGCCATGCCCTGGCCACGCAGGCTGTCCACATCGCCGAAGCGCAGCACCAGCCGCGCCTGCACCGTGGCGCCGCGGGTGCCCTTGGGCAGCAGCGCCACCTTCAGCCCGCTGGGCAGGCTGCTGGTCTGGGTGCGGGCGTCCAGGTTGGCGGGCGTGGCGTCGAA
>JBBRJU010000071.1:0-8229 GCA_038218895.1 Burkholderiales bacterium | reverse complement strand
GCGATGGGCAGGCTCATGCGCAGCTCGCTCGCCCAGCGCCCCTGGTGTGCGGCCTGCAGCACCTGGGCCAGCGTGCGCGGCGTGATGCGCTCGGCGCGTGACAGGCCCGAGCCGTTGTCCAGCACCAGGCCGGCGGCGTGGATGCGCTGCGCGGCCAGCCACTGGCGCACCGCGCGGTCGGCCAGTGCGCGCGTGGACAGCGCGGGGTTGTCAGCCGCCGCCGCCAGGCCCAACTGCAGATACAGCAAGCGGCTGTCAACGTTGCTGGACTGCTTGTTCAGCGTGCGCAGCAACTCGCCCCAGGGCCGCGCCTGGTGGCTGGCCAACAGCCGCAGGCCCGGCACGGCCGCGCCGCCGCGCTGCACGCCCGGCACCACCACCGCTGCGCCGGGCCGCACCGGCGGCTGCTGCGCGGGCCGTGGTGCCAGCTGCTCTGCCAGCTGCTCTGCCAGCTGTTGTGGCAGCTGTCGGGGCAGTTGTTCGGCCAGCTGTTGCGCGGCCGTGCGCAGCGGCACCTGCGGCAGGTCAGCGTCGCGCACCTGGCCCGACCAGCTGCCGCCCAGGCTGGCCCACAGCCAGCGCAGCTGGCGCTCGGCCAGCGCCAGCGGGTCGATCAGGTGCAGGCTGGGCCGCTGCGTGCAGCTGCGGGGAAAGCTGCCCTGCAGCTGCACCCGCAGCAGACCGGGCTCGGCGCTGTCGGCCGCTGGCGGGCTCTGCCAATCCTGGATCCAGTCACTGCAGGGCCGGTCGTTCAGCGTCAGCGCGCTGGCATCGATCTGCAGCCCCGGCAGTGCTGGCAGGGCGCGGGCACGCACTGCAGTGGCATCACTGCTAATCTCGATCTGCAGCAGGTGGCTGTTGAGCTGCAGCGCATCGGGCACCAGGTTGTAGGCGAACTCGGGCCGTTCATCGAAGGGCGCGGCATCACGCTCGGGTCGGGCCGGGCGGAACAGCGTGCGGTCGACGACGATGTCGCCGGCAATCTCGCGGATGCCGTGCAGCTGGCGCAAGTCCAGCAGCAAGGCCCAGAGCTGCGGCAGATCGAACTCGGGGTCGGCACCGCCGCGCAGCACCAGGTCGCCGGCCAGCACATCACCCTGCTGCGGCGCGCGCGTGAGCAGCTCGGTGAAGCCGCGCACATTGGGCCCCAGCAGGTCCAGCGCCACCACACTGGTCAGCAGCTTCAGGGTGGACGCAGGCTGCATCGGCCGGTCGGCCTGCCAGGCCCAGCGCGGGCCGAAGCGGCTGGCCAGGCCGGCGCCGGCCGGCAGCACCACCGCACCCAGTGCATCGGCTGGCACTTGCGCTTGCTGCAGGGCCTGCAGCACCGCATCGGGCAGCGGCTGCGCCAGCAACGGGCCGGCCTGGCCGGCCAGGGCCGCCAGACACCACAGCGCCCGGCATACCACCGGGTGGGTGGCGGGCCGGGCGCGGGGGTGGTTGGCGCGGTGTGGGGCAGCCTGACGGGCAGAATTCACCCGCCAAAGTATCGCTGCGGGCGCGCAGGCCAAGCGCGCACCACCACCTGGCCGGACCCCCCGGCACGCCGGTGGGCTTCAGCCGGCTTCGGGGCAGTCAGGCGATCAGGCGCTCAGACGCTCATCGCGGGCAGGCCGGGGTGCTGGCCAGGATGCCGGGCCGCAATGCACGGGTGGCACCGCTCTCGTCCGGGCCCAAGGTGTCGCGGGTGAAGGTGCAGCCGTAGCTGGGCGCCGCCACGGTGGCGGGCGTGACCACGTCGTCGCCGTTGGGCTTGATGCCGTCACGCTCCCACACCACCATCGCCTCGAAGGCGTCCACCTGCTCGGCCACCGAGAAGTCGCAATGGCTGGCACCCCGGATGGCGCGCTGCACCAGCCACTGGCTGTTGCCCTTGGCGGCCACCCGCTTCTGATAGACCTGCTGCATGCTGAACGGCACGAAGAGGTCGCCCAAGGTGTGGATGGACACCACCGGGATCTTGATCTCGCCGTTGATCACCGGGATCCAGCGCAGGCCGTCGCGGCGCAGACGGTTGGCGTCGGGCGCGGCAGTGAGCTTGAGCACGCTGGCGTTCAGCGCGGTGCTACCGGCATCGTCGCCGTCGATCTTGTAGGTGTAGGCGGTGGTGTCGAGCACGTTCTTGTTCAGGATGCCCGTGACCGTGCCGTCGCTGCCGAAGGTGCCATAGGCCGAGCCGAAGCTGCCGCCAAACGCCATGCCCTGGGCGAACAGCGGCCGCTCGCCACCGGTGATGTTCTTGACCACCTGCACGTACTTGGCACCTTGCGCGGTCGGCACCGACGGAAAGGTGGTCCACAGTGCCGCATTGACCGCAGCGCTGATGTCGGCCCAGTTGGCCGTGGGGTACCTCGGCAGGCCGGCCAGCGCCTGCGCGGTGACTTGCATCGCGGCGAACTGGCTGAACAGCTCGGCGTCGCCCATCACGCCGCACATCGGCACGGCGCCGTGGTAGGCCACCTTGTGCACCGCCGTGGCGGCGGCCTCGGCCTCGATGGCGGCGCCGGTGATGTGCCCGCCCATCGAGTGGCCGGTGATGTAGGTGCGGGTGGGCGCGGCCAGCGTGCGGCCGGCGGCGGTGGTGATCTTGTTGAAATTCAACGCCAGGTTGTTGGTGTCTTCGACGCCGGCGCGCACGTCGTAATAGTTCTTGCTGTAGCTCGACGCCGCCCAGGCATAGCCTTGCTGGATGAGGTGGCGCCGGATCGACGGGCCACCGACGGTGAGCGGCACGTCGTTGCCGCGAAAGCCGTGGGCATACATCACCAGCTTGCCGTTCCAGTTGGCAGGCACCTCGATCTGGTAGGCCGCGCCGTCGAGCATGCCGGCATAGCGGCTGGTGGTGGCCATGTCCACCGCGTCGCCAGTTGCAGCAGCCATGGCCGTGAAGGTGGTGGCGGTGGCGGTGGCGCCGGCACTGAAGGTGCGGCTGTCGTGCGCGCGGGTTTCTTCGGGCGCGGCAGCTTCGTTGTCGTCGCCGCCGCCACAGGCGCTGAGCAGAACGGCCAGGGCGGCCACGGCGATCAAGCGCCTGGAATGGTGTTGTTGCATCTTTGTTTCCTCAAGGTAGGCGCGCCAGCGTAGCGGCGCGCCAGCGCCACCGGGGCGGTGCTTTCCCTCGAAGTGGTCGCCGCAGCGACAGGTGGGCGGCACTGGCCCGATGCGCAGCCGCTACAACGCCGGCCGCACCCGCAGCGCGGGCTGCGGCACGGGCTGGAAGTCGGTGCCGCAGCCCGGCTGCACCAGGGTGGCCACCAAGGTGTGCAAGGCGTCAACCACCGCCAGCAGTGCCCGCTGCTGTGCAACGGTGAGCGGCGCCTCGTAGCCGGCTGGCGGTGGCGCCGAGGCGTCACCGGCACGGGCGATCAGCGCCTGCAGCGGCGTGGCATGCAGCAGCGCCGGATCCAGCGCGGTCAGCACGCCCGGCGCGCGCTCCTGGATCATCTTCAGCAGCACGCCCAGGCGCACCCAGCGCTGTTCGTCCCAACCGGGCGCCTGCGGGCCGGCGGGATGCTCGGCGACGAAGCGGGCCACCAGTGACAAGGCCGCACGCTCGCCCCGCTCGGCCACCGCCTGGATCACCGGGCTTTCCATGTTGAGGTTCAGGCCGCCTTCGCTGGGCTTCAGGCGCACGCGGGCAATGCGGTCGCGCACGCCGGGCATGCGCGACAGGGCGTTGTCGTTCCAGTTCTGCATCGCCCCCAGAATCGCCGAGAAAAAGCCGCCGAAGCGGGCCGCACCATCGGCGCCCTCATGGTCGAAACGGTTCCAGCGCTCGCCATAGCCGGTGTCGTAGCTGTCCGGCAGGTAGGTGTCGGGCCGGCCGGCAATCTCGTCTTCGAGGTTGATGCCAAAGGTGGGCCAGCTCGGCACCAGGCCGTCGAACAGATGCATCGGGAAATTGCTGCTGATGCCGCCGTCGCTGAACCAGCAGCGCCGGAACGGCGCCCGGCCGACCTGGTCATGGTCGATCGCCCACAGCGGCAAGGCGGCAAACAGCAGCGGAAAGCTCAGGCTCATGCGGGCGGCCAGGATCACCGGGAAGTCTTGCGGCGCCGGCAGCTCCAGCAGCTGGTGCACGGCCGCATCGGCGGCGCTGGGGTCGCGGTCGGCACGCCCCGCTTCGGGCTGATAGCGGCGGCCGTGGGCCACCATCCAGTCGAGCACGGCAGGCGGCAAGTAGCGGGCCAGCTCGGTCTGGCTGAAGAACAGCCGGTCGCGGCTGCGGAAGCGGCTGCCCTGCTCGGCGGGCTCGGCCAGCGGAAAGATGTAGGGCCGGCCATGGCCCAGGTTGGTGGAGAACATCTGCAGGTCGATCGACCTGCGGGTGGCGCCGGCGGGCAGCGGCAAGCGCTCGGGCGGGTGGCCCGGCGCGGCCCAGAGCTCGCCGAATGTGAGCGGCGGATCACCCGGCTGGCGGCCGGCGGCGCGCTGGATCAGGCTGTGCAGCCACGGCGTGAGCGCTTCGTGCTGCGGGTCTTCGGTCAGGCCGGTGCACAGGCCGAAGCCGTTGTCGACCACCGGGCCGGTGATGTCCTTGAAGGTCATCCAGGCAATCAGGCCCGCGCCGGTCACGGCCAGCGTGAGCAAGGCCGCCAGCGTGCCGCTCAGGCCCAGGGCCAGCAGCGCCAGCAGGGCAGCGCCCGCCGCGCCCAGCCAATAGGCCCGGATGGCGCCGACCACCATCGCCTGGATGCGCTGGTTGGTGCTGCCGGAGTTCAGCGCATGGACCAGCACGCTGAACAGCCGCAGCGTGGCCGGCTGCGGCTGGAACAGGCTCAGCAACTTGCGCTGGCCGGGGCGCACCTCGGCCTTCAGTTCGTCGGGCAGGGACTTCAGCAGATCGAAGCCGGCGCGGCTGCCCGTGCGGCGGCGCTGGTACTCGGCCGCTGCGGTGACGGATGCAGCGATGGCGCCGGCCGAGGTGCCGCCGATGCTCTTGAAGCGGTAGTGGTGGGCCAGTTGTTCAATCGCGCCGGGGTAGACCACCCCACTGGTGATGCCGCCTTTCATCACCAGATCGCAGAAGCGGTCGGGCGGCGGCTCGGTGGGCATGGGGCTGGCGACGGGCATGGAGGCTCTCCGGAGGCAGGAAGCCGACACAGTGGCAGATCGTGCGACCCCTGTCCATCCCGAAGCCGCAGTGGCGTCGCCAGGCCGGCGGAGGCGCTCTAATCCTGCAGGAACGCGGCCACCACCGCCAGCGATTCTGCCGGTGCTTCTTCTTGCGGCAGATGGCCCACGCCGGGCAACACCACCAGCCGCGCCTGGGGCATGGCGCGCTGGTAGTCGGCCGCATTGGCCACCGGGATCATCTGGTCGGCCTGGCCCCACAGCAGCAGCGTGGGCGCGGTGATGCGCGCCAGCACCGGCCCGGGCGGCTGCAGCACCAGCTGGCGCATGCGTGAGAGCAGAGCCTCGCGGTTGCCCGGCGCCAGCATCAGCGCGTGGTAGCGGTCCACCCGCTCGTCGGTCATGGTCGCGGGATTGGCATAGGCCGGTTTCAGGCTGGCGCGCAGCAGCGGCTTGGGGAGTGTCCAGCGCAGCAGGCCGGTGACCCAGCCCACATCGGGTGCCTTGCCATAGTCGAAGCCAGGGCTGGCAAAGCCGTCGGGCGCCACCAGCACCAGCTTGTGCACCCGCTGCGGAGACGCTGCGGCAAAGTGCCAGGCCAGGCGCCCGCCCATCGAATGGCCGATGATGCTGGCGCGTTGCAGGCCGACCTGGTCCATCAGCGCAGTGAGCACCTGCATGCCGCGCGCGTCGGTGTACTGGTCCAGCCGGTCGGGTGCACTCAGGCCGGCGCCGGGCTGGTCGAATCGAATCACCCGGTGCTGCGCCTGCAGGCCGGCGGCCCAGTCGTCCCAGGTGTGCACGCTGCCACCGAAACCATGCAGCAGAATGACGGCCGGCGCATCCTTCGGGCCGCTGTCGCGCACATGCAGGCGCATGCCGTCGACGGTGATGAAGTCGGCCGGCCCGTTGGCATAGCGCGCTTCGAGCGTCGCGCGTGGAATGTCGGGCGACCAGGCCCACAGTCCGCCCAGCGCCAGCAGCGAGGCAAGGATGGCGAGCGTCATGCGGCGTGCACGTCCGGTGCGCATCACGCGGCGCGTGCAGCGCCGCTGCGCGCGTGCATCACCAGGGTGGTGGCCAGCCGGGTGGTGGCCAGCCGGGTGCTGTGGCGGCGCCCGCAGGCCGGCCGGTCGCCATCGGCCGCCGGCAGCGTCGACAGACTGGCGGGCGCGGCAGGCGCAGCGGGCGCGCGGGCGGCGGTCGGGGTCGGGGTCGGGGCCGAGGTCGGCAAGAGGCGTGGCATGCAGTGCGGATGGAGCGTTGAATCTGGGCGATGACGTAAGGCCACGGATGATGCCAGAGCGCTGTGTGCAGTCTGGCACGCCGGCAGACAGGGTGGCTGAAGGCTGGCAATTCGATGCACCGTGCGGCAGCGTCGCGGGCTAAGCTTCGAACTGCGGGTGCACTCAGACACCGGCACTGCTGGCCGGAGACAGGCCCGAGGCTGACACCGATGAACACAGAACTGCTGCTTGCCCTGGGGCTGGCTGCGGGCGTTGCCGTGGTCGTGGTGGCGCTGCTGCTGCGCAGCCGCCAGCGCCGGACTGCGCCTGCCCGGCCGGCTTGCGCTTCTTCCGCTTCTTCCGCTTCTTTCCCTTCTCCCGCTGCCAACCCGACTGCCCCTGCGGCACTGCCTGGCCTGGCGACCGCCGCCGCGCCACCCTCCCGGCCGGCCGAGACCGCCCCGGATGCCGCAGCCGCCGGGCTGGAGGCCCAACGCCAGGCGGCCACCGAGGCGCTGCGCCAGGCGCGCCAGCGCAAGGCCGATGAAGCCGCCCGGCTGGAGGCCGAACGTGCGGACCAGACACGTGCCCAGGCCAAGTCCCGGCCGCAGGCGCCTGCGCTGGCCAGCGTGGCTGCACGCGCACAGCCGCGCCCGCCCCCCTCGGCCGTGCCGCCCCGGCCGGTGGCGGGGGTCCGGCCGCCCGCCGCCGGCTTGCCGGCAACGCCCATGCCGGCCGAGCCACCCAGCCTGGCGCGCAGCGCGGTCGCCGCCAGCCCGGCCGCTGCATCTCCGGCCGCACACGTGCATGTGCCTGCGGCTGTCCACATCACGGCCGTTGACGCCGCAACCAACGCCGCGCCCGACGCAGCACCCGACGCAGCATTTGGCTCAGTGCCGGGCGCAGTCCCTGACGCCGCACACCCGGCAGCCCATCTCGCAGCAGCCGCCACCGTGCACGCGCCGCTGCGTACCGCCGTGCCTGCGCGCGCGCCGCGTGTGCTGCTGGCCGACGATTCCAAGGTGGTGCGGGTCAAGACCGGCCGCCTGCTGGAAAAGCAGGGCTGGCAGGTGCTGCTGGCCGAGGACGGCACTGCAGCACTGCAACTGCTGGACAGCCAGGCGCCCGACCTGGTGATCACCGATGTGGAGATGCCCGGTGTCGACGGTTTCGAGCTCACGCGCCGGGTGCGCGCCCATGCGCACTTGAGCCGGATGCCGGTGATCATGATCACTTCGTCAGACGCGCGCCACCGCGCCGAGGCCGATGCCGCCGGTGTCGACTTGCTGCTGGGCAAGCCCTATGCCGAGGACATGCTGCTGGCCCAGGTGCAGGCGCTGCTGGCGGCCGCAACGCTGCGTGCTGGCGCCGACCTGGCGCTGCACTGACGCCAGCGCAGGCGTCGGCCGATAATCAATGGTTTCCACCCCACCACGTTCGGCGCGCCTGCCCCCTTGGCAGCGCGCCGGCTCGCCATGTCCGATTCCCACGCTGCCAGCCCGCTGGCGACACCCCCTGCCAGCCCGCTGGTGGACGGCCAGGTCAGCCCGCTGGCCAAGGAAGTGCGCCGCCGCCGCACCTTCGCCATCATCAGCCACCCCGACGCCGGCAAGACCACGCTGACCGAAAAGCTGCTGCTGTTCTCGGGCGCGATCCAGATTGCCGGGTCGGTGAAGGCGCGCAAGGCCACGCGGCACGCCACCAGCGACTGGATGGAGATCGAGAAGCAACGCGGCATCTCGGTGGCCAGTTCGGTGATGCAGATGGAATACCGCGGCTGCGTCATCAACCTGCTCGACACCCCTGGCCACCAGGACTTCAGCGAAGACACCTACCGCGTGCTGACCGCCGTGGACGCCGCGCTGATGGTGATCGACGCGGCGAACGGGGTGGAACCCCAGACGCGGCGCCTGCTGCAGGTCTGCCGGGC
>JBBRJU010000070.1:0-8253 GCA_038218895.1 Burkholderiales bacterium | reverse complement strand
CGATCCTGTCGGGCCCGGCGGTCGAGCGTATTGCCAACAGCCAACTCGACGAGGTGGTGATCACCAACACCATCCCCCTGTCCGATGCGGCAAAAGCCTGCAAGAAGATCCGCCAGTTGTCGGTGGCATTCCTGTTTGCCGAGACCATCCGCCGCATCTCCGACGGCGAATCGGTCACCTCGCTGTTCGCTGAGCAGAACGCCAACTTCTGAGCGGCCTGGTTCAACCATTTTCCCGGTGCCGGCATTCCGCCAGCGCCTTCACCCCGGTGGCCTGGTCGCGGGCCCCACACATGGAGCAACCATGAAATTCACCGCTTACGAGCGCAATCTGCAGGGGACCGGAGCGAGCCGCCGCCTGCGCATGGGCGGCAAGGTGCCTGGCATCGTCTTTGGTGCCGGCACCCCCGCCATGATCGAACTCGACCACAACGCGCTGTACTTTGCGCTGAAGAAGGAATCCTTCCACAGCTCCATCCTCGAGATGGAACTGAACGGCGGCAGCCAGAAGGTGCTGCTGCGTGACTTCCAGTTCCACCCCTGGAAGCAGCAGGTGCTGCACGTCGACTTCCAGCGCGTGGACGAGACCACCCGCCTGCGCAAGAAGGTGCCGCTGCACTTCTCGGGTGAAGAGCTGTCGGTGGCCGTCAAGACCGACAAGTGCCTGGTCAACCGTGTGTCGACCGAAGTCGAGATCGAGTGCCTGGCCACCCAGCTGCCCGAATTCATCGCCGTCGAGCTGAGCGGCCTGGTCAAGGGCCAGTCGCTGCATGCGTCCGACCTTGTGCTGCCCGAAGGCATCAAGGTGGTCAAGCATGGCAAGGTGAACCCGGTGATCGTGTCGGCCACCGCGCCGAAGATCGAGGAAGAAGTGGCACCGGCACCCGTCGCCGCGCCGGCCAAGAAAGCCGCCGCCAAGAAGGCTGCGCCCAAGAAGTGATGCGGCGGCGGCCTGCGCGATCGGTGCAGGCCGCCGTCTCCCCCTTTCAGGCCCCTCCTCGGAGGGGTCTTGTCATTGCGGCGGCGCGCTTAAAGTGGCCCCACGATGAACGCTTTCGACCCCGCCGCCCTGGAATGCCTGGCCGCCCTGGCCGACGCTGGCAGCTTCGAGCGCGCGGCGCAACGGCTGGCGATCACCCAGTCAGCGGTATCGCAGCGCCTGCGGGCGCTGGAAACCGGCCTGGGCCGGCTGCTGGTGGTGCGCGCACGGCCGCTGCGGCTCACCGAGCCCGGCAAGCTGCTGCTGCGCTATGCCCGCCAGATGCAGGCCATGCGCGCCGACATCGCCCGCGAACTGGGCGCCCAGGCCCAGCAGGATGAACGCTTGCCCATCGCAGTGAACGCCGACAGCCTGGCCACCTGGGTGCTGCCTGCGCTGCAGCCGGTGGTGCTGGCCGGCCTGGTCGAAGGCTTCGGCCTGGAGCTGATCGTCGACGACCAGGACTTCACCCATGAAAGCCTGCGCGAAGGCACGGTGCTGGGCTGTGTCAGCACGGTGGCCGAGCCGCTGCGCGGCTGCAGCGTCACGCCGCTGGGCAGCATGCGCTATGTGGCAGTGGCCAGCCCGGGCTTCATCGCCCAGGCCATGCCGCAAGGCCTGCACCGCGGCAACTTTGCCCGCCTGCCCTGGCTGGTGTTCAACCGCAAGGACGACAACCACGCCGTCTGGGTGGGCCAGGCCTTCGGTGTGGCCGAGCCGCGGCTGGTCGAACGCCATGTGCCATCCACCGAAGCCCAGACCCGTGCCGCCGTGATGGGCTGGGGTGTGGCCGTGGTGCCCGAGCCCATGGCCGCGCCGGGTCTGGCCAGCGGTGCGCTGGCTGCCCTGCACCCCGAGGTGCATGTGGATGTGCGCCTGCACTGGCACCAATGGAAGCTGCGCAGCGGCAGCGACGGCGAAGCAGCCGAGACCACCCCCGCTGGCGCCATCCCGCTGCGCGTCGGCGTGCTCGACCGCATCGGCCGCGCGCTGGCCGATGGCGCCCGGGCCGCGTTGCGCCCACCGGGATAATTCGCAGCATGATTCGCTTGATCGTCGGCCTGGGCAACCCGGGGCCTGAATACGAAGACACCCGCCACAACGCCGGTTTCTGGTGGGTTGACGCTGCAGCACGCCAGCTGGGCGGCCACCTCGCCTTCGACCGCAATTACAAGGGCCAGGTGGCGCGGGTGAACACGCCACTGGGCCCGGTGTGGCTGCTGCAGCCGATGACCTACATGAACTTGTCGGGCCAGTCGGTGGCGCCGCTGGCGCGATTTTTCAAGATCGAGTCGGCGCAGATCCTGGTGGTGCACGATGAACTGGACCTGCTGCCCGGGCAGATGAAGCTCAAGCAAGGCGGTGGTGCGGCCGGCCACAACGGGCTGAAGGACATCCTGACGCAACTGGGTTCGCCCGATTTCTGGCGCCTGCGCATCGGCATCGGTCACCCCGGTGTGCGTGGCGAGGTGGCCAGCTGGGTGCTGCGCAAGCCACCACTGGACGACCGCATTGCGATCGACCAATGCATCGCCGAGGCATTGACCACGCTGCCGCTGCTGTTGGCGGGTGACCTGGCCGGTGCCATGATGAAAATCCACGCCAAGCCGCAGCGCCCCAAGCCACCACGGCCAGCGGACCTGCCTGCCACCGGTGGCAGCGCACCGGAACCCGGCGCCTGAGCGCTGAGCCCACACCCGCCACCCGGAGCCCTGCCATGCCGACCCACCACCGCTGCCTGCGCCTGTGCACCACCACCGCCATGGGCCTGCTGCTGGCCGCTGCTGCACAGGCCCAGGCCCAGACAGGCGCTGGCATCTACCGTTGCGGCAACAGCTACAGCGCGGCGCCCTGCCCCGGCGGTGCGGCTCTGGCAGTGGACGACGCACGCACCCCAGACCAGCGCCAGCAGGCACTGGCGGCCAAGAAACAGGATGTGCAGCTGGCCGGGCAACTGACGGCCGAGCGCCGTGCACGTGAACAGGCCGCCGTGGGCCAGCAGGCCGCGCGCATCGGGCCCACCGAGGCAGAGCGCGCCCGGGCTGACGCATTGCAGGCCAAGGCGAACGCCAAGGCTGCCGCCAAGCGCAAGAAATCGAACAAGCCCAGGAAGCTGGGCACCAGCTGACGGGCGTTCTCCGGCTGTCAGGCTGTGAACTGACCGTCAGGCGGTCACGCCGTGGCGCTGGCGATCAGCAGCCTGTACTTGAACCAGAGCTGGTCCTTGGTTTCCATCCGGTCGGGGTTGACCGGGATGCAGGCCACCGGGCACACCTGCACGCACTGCGGCTCATCAAAGTGGCCCACACATTCGGTGCACTTGTCGGGCGCGATCTGGTAGAACTCTTCGCCCATGCTGATCGCCTGGTTCGGGCACTCAGGCTCGCAGACGTCGCAATTGATGCACTCGTCGGTGATCATCAGGGCCATCGCTATTCCTCCGCAGGCGGCCGGGCCACACGTTCCTGCAGCCGCGACAACACCGAAGGCGCCACGAACTTGGACACATCACCGCCCAGGGTGGCAATCTCGCGCACGAAGGTGCTGCTGACGAACTGGTATTGATCGCTCGGCGTGAGGAACAAGGTCTCCACCTCGGGCATCAGCTGCCGGTTCATGCCCGCCATCTGGAATTCATAGTCGAAATCGCTCAACGCACGCAGGCCGCGCACCACCACGTTGCCGTTGTTGCCCACGACAAAATCACGCAGCAGACCTCGGAACGGAATCACCTCGACATTGCCATAGGGCTTGGCAATCTCGCGCGCGATGTCCAGTCGCTCGGCGATGGTGAACATGGTGCGCTTGTGGTGGCCGGCCGCCACCGCCAGGATCAGCTTGTCGAACAGCCGCGACGAGCGCGCCATCAGGTCTTCATGGCCCAGCGTCATCGGGTCGAAGGTGCCGGGGTAGACGGCAGTCATGCTCTTGGCCTGGGTCACGGGCGTCTCCTGTGGCGTTGGTGCGCAATGGGTGGCGTCCGCTTGCTGCGGATCAGGTGTTGCGGCGCAGCAAATGATAGTGCACCGCGCCGGCCCGGCCTTGTCGCGAAAGCGCAAATTCGGCCGGTTGCTGCGGCGCTGCCAGTGCGGCGGGTGATTCAAGATACAGCAGGCCGCCCGGCCCCAGCAAGGGTGCGGCAGCAGCCAGCGCCAGCGCCTGCAGGCCGGCATCGAAGGGTGGGTCGAGCAGCACCAGGTCAAACCGGCCGGGCGGGCAGCGGGCCATCCAGGCGATGGCATCGGTGGCCTCGACCCGCAGGGCAGTGGCTTGCAGCCGCGCCTGGCTGGCCTGCAGGCTGCGCGCCAATGCGGCGTCACGTTCAAGCAGCAGCACGTCGGCCGCGCCGCGAGACGCCGCCTCGAACCCCAGCGCCCCGCTGCCGGCAAAGGCATCGAGCACGCGCCAGCCGGTCAGGTCCTGGCCCAGCCAGTTGAAGAGCGTCTCGCGCACCCGGTCGGGCGTGGGCCGCAGGCCGGGCCGGTCGGCCACCGGCAGCTTGCTGCGTTTGAGCGTGCCGCCGATCAGGCGCACCTCCTGCGGCTGCACCGGCCGCATTGCATGCGGCTGACCGCCGGCGGCCGGCGGTTTCACTGCCGCACCGGGATGCCGTGCCGGGCCAAGAGCGCCTGGCCCTGGCCGACGGTGAACTCGCCATAGTGGAAGATGCTGGCGGCCAGCACCGCGTCGGCACCGCCGATCTGGATGCCTTCAGCCAGGTGCTGCAGCGCGCCCACACCGCCCGAGGCGATCACCGGCACCGGCACTGCGTCGCACACCGCGCGGGTCAGTTCCAGGTCAAAGCCGATCTTGGTGCCGTCGCGGTCCATGCTGGTCAGCAGGATCTCGCCCGCGCCGAATTCGGCCATCTGGCGCGCCCAGGCCACCGCGTCCAGCCCCATGTTCTTGCACCCGCCGTGGCTGTAGACGTCCCAGCCGGGGCCACGCGCCACCAAGTCGCCGCCCTGGCGGCGCTTGGCGTCGATGGCCACCACGATGCACTGGGCGCCGTATTTGGACGATGCCTCCTGGATCACCGGCGGGTTGGCGATCGCTGCCGAGTTGAAGCTGACCTTGTCGGCGCCAGCGTTGAGCAGGCGCCGCACATCGGCCACGCTGCGCACGCCGCCACCCACGGTGAGCGGGATGAACACCTGCGACGCCACCGCTTCGATGATGTGCAGGATCAGGTCTCGGCCGTCGCTGGTGGCGGTGATGTCGAGAAAGGTGAGCTCGTCAGCGCCCTGCGCGTTGTAGCGGGCGGCGATTTCCACCGGGTCACCGGCATCACGCAGTTCGACGAAGTTGACGCCCTTGACGACGCGGCCGCCGGTGACGTCGAGGCAGGGAATGATGCGTTTGGCGAGCATGCATCGGATTATCCGTGCGCGCACGCCCCCCTCAGACATGGGGGTCGGCGCCCGGAACGCAGGAAAAGTTGTACCTTCACACTCTGAATCATCTGGACATCGAATCTTGACCACCCAAAAGGAGCTTGCCCCATGAAACTGACTTTGACATCCACCCTGCTGGCTGCAGCAGCCACGCTGGCACTGGCCGCGCCGGCCCAGGCTGAAACCTTCGTGTTCTCGACCCTGTTGTCGAAAGCCGGCGAGCCGGTGCCCACGTCCATGGCCACCGGCGCTGCCGTCGTGTCCTTCGATGACATGGCAGACACCGTGACCGTCCTGCTGTCGTTTGCCGGCCTGGCCAACAGCGCGCCGTTCGGCCACATTCACTGCTGTACCGCCGCAGCAAATACGGGCGGCGCAGGCGTGGCGTTGGGCTTCACCTCGTTCCCGGCTGCCACCACCGGGTCGTATGTGAAGGTTTTCAGCCTTGACTCGACGGCCTTTGACAGCCTGCTGGCCGGCACGACCGCTGGCAAGGCCTATGTGAACATCCACACACCGGGCACGTATGCCGGCGGTGAGATCCGAGGCTTTCTGGCACCGATCCCGGAACCCGAAACCTACGCCATGATGTTGGCAGGCCTGGGCATGTTGGGCTGGATGGCCAAGCGCCGCCGGCAAGCCTGAGTCCCAAAATCAAAGGGGCTCCTTCGCGCGCCCCTTTGGGTATCCGGCTGTCCGGCTGTCCGGCTGTCCGGCTGTCCGGCTATCCGCTCAGCCAGCCAACTCGTCAGCTCGCTTCTGCGCAGCCGTGAAATCCAGCGCACCGGTGTAGATGCTGCGGCCGCAAATCACGCCGTCGACGCCTTCAGGTTGCACCGCACACAGGCGTTCGATGTCGGCGATGTCGGACAGGCCGCCCGAGGCGATCACCGGGATGGTGAGCGCCTGGGCCAGCTTCACTGTGGCTTCGATGTTGATGCCGGTGAGCATGCCGTCCCGGCCGATGTCGGTGTAGATCACGCCTTCGACGCCGTAATCTTCGAACTTCTTGGCCAGATCGACCACCTCGTGGCCGGTGAGCTTGCTCCAGCCGTCGGTGGCCACCTTGCCGTCCTTGGCGTCGAGCCCCACGATGATGTGGCCGCCAAAGGCGCTGCAGGCATCCTTCAGGAAGCCGGGGCTCTTGACGGCCGCAGTGCCGATGATGACGTAGCTGATGCCGTCGTCCAGGTAGCGCTCGATGGTGTCGAGGTCGCGGATGCCGCCACCCAGTTGCACCGGGATGCGGCCGCCCACGGCGCGCAGGATGGCCTTGATGGCGGGCTCATTGACCGGCTTGCCGGCAAAGGCACCGTTCAGGTCGACCAGGTGCAGGCGGCGTGCGCCCGCATCCAGCCAGCGCCGGGCCATGGCGGCAGGGTCCACACCGAAGGTGGTGGAGACGTTCATGTCACCCTTTTCAAGGCGCACGCAGTGGCCGTCTTTCAGGTCGATGGCGGGGATCAGCAACATGGCTGGTGGCGGCGTCGTGGGTGGGGTGGTTGGGCTGGCAGTTGCACGGGGGGAATCAGGGCTTCCAGGCCAGGAAGTTGCGGTACAGGGCCAGGCCCTGGTCAGCACTTTTTTCCGGGTGAAACTGGGTCGCGAAAATGTTATCCCGCGCCACTGCGCAGGTAAAGCGGTCGCCGTATTCGGTCAGGCCGGCGCTGTGGCGCGGGTCCGACGGCGCAGCATGGTAGCTGTGCACGAAGTAGAACCAGCTGCCGTCAGGCACGCCGGCCCATACCGGGTGCAAGGCGCCGCCGTGGGCCTGGGTGAACACCTGGTTCCAGCCCATCTGCGGCACCTTGTAGCGGCTGCCGTCGGGCTGCAGCCGGCCATCCAGCCGGAAGCGCAGCACCTGCCCGGGGATCAGGCCCAGGCCGGGCGTGTCCTGCTCCTCGCTGTGGTCCAGCAGCATCTGCATGCCCACGCACACGCCCATCATCGGCTTGCTGGCGGCAGCTTCCAGCACGGCATCCTTCAGGCCGCTGTCGTGCAGCGCGCGCATGCAGTCACGCATCGCGCCCTGGCCGGGCAGCACCACGCGCTCGGCAGCGCGCACGTCCTCGGGACGCTGGGTGACGATCACCTGGTGGCCCGTGTCGGCCGCCACATGCAGCACTGCCTGCGACACCGAACGCAGGTTGCCCATGCCGTAATCGACAACGGCAACAGTCTTGGCCATGGTCAGCGCCCGCCCGGCCGCCCGAAGGGCGCTGCGCCGCCCCGGAGCGCAGCGAACAAGCTGAGCGCGGGGGCATCCATCACAGCGAGCCTTTGGTGGACGGGATCACGCCCGCCGACCGCGCATCCGGCGTCAGCGCCATGCGCAGCGCCCGGCCAAAGGCCTTGAACACCGTCTCGGCCTGGTGGTGGGCGTTCACGCCCTTCAGGTTGTCGATGTGCAGGCTGCACAGCGCATGGTTGACGAAGCCCTGGAAGAACTCGAAGACCAACTGCGTATCGAGCGTGCCGATCATGCCGCTGGTAAACGGGATGTGCTGGTGCAGCCCCGGCCGGCCGGAGAAATCGACGACCACCCGCGACAGCGCTTCATCCAGCGGCACATAGCTGTGGCCATAACGGGTGATGCCACGCTTGTCGCCCACCGCCTGGGCCACTGCCTGGCCCAGCGTGATGCCCACGTCTTCCACCGTGTGGTGGCCGTCGATGTGCAGGTCGCCTGCGCACGCGATGTGCAGGTCGATCAGGCCGTGGCGCGCCACCTGGTCGAGCATGTGGTCGAAAAACCCGATGCCGGTGGCGAACTCGCCAACGCCAGTGCCGTCGAGGTTGAGGCGCACGCGGATCTGCGTTTCCTTGGTGCTGCGGGTGACGTCTGCGGTGCGGTCCATTCGGGGTGTCTCGGGGAGTCTGG
>JBBRJU010000069.1:0-8286 GCA_038218895.1 Burkholderiales bacterium | reverse complement strand
AGCGGCGGTGCCGCCAATGCCGCGCCTGATCCATGCTGGGTGCGATGAGCCTGCTGCCACGCCGCCGTGCCCGCTGCGGTCATGCAGCCGGCGTCACGCTGGTCGAGCTGATGGTCACGCTGGCCATCATCGCGGTGTTGCTGGCCATCGCGCTGCCGTCGATGCGCGACTTCATCGCCCGCAAGCGCCTGGAAGGCATCGCCCAGGAACTGGTCACCGACCTGCGGCTGCTGAAGTCCCACCAGATCCAGAACCGGCCCAACAGCGGCACGGCCATCGGCTTTGACAGCAACAGCCAAAAGGCCTGCTACATCGTGTATGTCAGGGGCACGCTCGACAACAGGGACTGCAAGTGCGGCTTGGCTGACAACGTGGTGTGCGGCCAGCCGGGCGCAGCGGGCCAATTGGCTGCGCCGATCCGGCAAGTAGACATCCCGACCAGTACAGGCATCAGCCTGACAGCCGACCGCACCTTCCTGGAGGTGAGCGGCTACAACGGCATGCCGGAGCCTAACCGCACCGTGCGCGTCACCCTCACCAGCCCCACGGCGGGCGAGATCCGCGTCACCACCAGCGCCATTGGCACGCCTTCGATCTGCTCGGTGTCGGGTGTTTTCGGCGCGATTCAAAAGTGCAAGCCATGACCGCAGCACGTCGGTTGCCTCCGGCCGCCCGGCCTCGCCTGCCGGCGGCCTCGGGCCTGTCCATCGTCGAACTGATGGTGGGCATCACCATCTCGCTGTTCATCCTGGCCGGCGCCACCCTGGTGCTGACCACCCAGCTGGACAACAACCGCCGCCTGCTGCTGGAAGCCCAGGTGCAGCAAGACCTGCGCACAACTGCCGACATGATCTCTCGCGACGTGCGCCGTGCAGGGTATTGGGGGCGTGCCTACTGCAACGTTTGGCCAGGGCCGCTGGACGTGGCCGACTGTCCCGCCGGTAACCCATACAACACGATGACCCCTGCTGATGCGCCCGCGCCCGCCGGGACAACACAACTGGTCTACGACCGTTCGACCGACTTCGAAGGCGGCGGTGAATTCAACGCTGACGATGGCGCACTGGACGCCGTGGCTGGCAATCCGCGCGAACGCGTCGGGTTCCGCTGGAACAAAGACAACGGCACCATCGATTACCTGGTGGGCGATGGCAACTGGCAGGCGCTGACCGATCCGGCGGTGCTGCAGATCACCCAGTTCAACATGGCGATGAATACCCAGGTGCTGCCGGTGCCCTGTGCGGGTGTGGGCTGCCAGGCCCTGGGGCCGCAGTGCGACGGGCCGGTGACGGTGCGCTCCCGCGATCTGACCTTCACCATCGTGGCACGCGCGGTGCATGATGCCAGCGTGCAACGCAGCCTGCGCGAGAACGTGCGCCTGCGCAACAGCGTGACGGTGGAGCACTGCCCATGAAGAACGCACCGCCAATCCGCCGGCTGGCGCCGCACCGCAGCCGTGGTGTTGCCGCCCTGACCGTGGTGATGGTGCTGTTCTTCGTGATGGCACTGGTGGCGGCCTACACCAACCGCAACCTCATCTTCGAGCAGCGCATCTCGGCCAACAGCTACCGCGCCACCCGCGCGCTGGAAGCCGCCGATGCCGGTGTAGAGTGGACACTGGCGATGCTCAACGGTGGCCGCGCCACCGCCGGCTGCGTGCAAGGCGCTGCCGCTGCGGGCCTCAGCGATTTCCGCAGCCGTTACCTGCTGCCATCTCTCGATGAATCCAACGGTGAAGGCGCCTTTGATCTGGCCTGGGGCCAGGTACCGGCCAACCGTGTCTACCCGGCCTGCATTGTCGTCAATGGCGCACCGCGCTGCATCTGCCCGGCGGTGGGTGAGGCGCCTGCCGACATCAATGTGCCGGCCGACGGCATCGGCAGTGCCTTCCGCGTCACCTTCCGCTTGTTCCACGGCGGCAACGTGGTGCGCGGCGGCGCGGTGCAGTTCGTTTCGCGCGGCTGTTCGAACCCGGGTGACGGTGGCACCGCCTGCTTCGCGCAGACCGACGCCCTGCCAACCGTGGACGGCACCACTGCGGTGATCGCCACAGCCGGCCTGGTGCGCGCGCTGCCGGTGGCACCGACCGCAGCGCTGACTGCGGGCACCACCATCACCGCCAATGCTCCGGGGCAGTTGCAGATCTCCAACGGCGACTTCGCATCGGGCGTGACGGCGCATGCCGGTGGCTTGATCACGGCGCCTGATCCTCCAAGCCGCTTCGCCGGCCCGGCAGGCTCAGGCGCCGACGGTCGCATTGCCAGCGACACCACGCTGGCCAACCTGGCCGGCCAAGGCCCAGAACCATGGTTCCGCGCGATGTTCGTGCTGGACCGCGCCAGTTACCAGCGCCAGCCTGCCGTGGTCAGGGTCAACTGCGCCGCCGGCTGCAACCGCGCCGACATCGCCAACGCCTTGGCGCTGAACCCGCGCAACCCGATCTGGGCCGAAGGCGATGTCGACATCAATGCAGCCGGCGGCCTGGGCACGGCAGCTGACCCGATGATGCTGATCGTCACCCGCACCCTCACCGTCTCGGGCAACGCCAACATGAACGGTTTCGTGCACGCCAACCAGATCAGCTGGACCGCCACCGCCGGCACCTGGGATGGCGCCATGGTGTCGGCCACCAGCTTCGACGCCAGCGGGGTGGCCACGGTGCGCTATGACAAGGCCATGCTCGACACCATCCGCCTGCGCTACGGCTCGTTCGTGCGCGTGCCCGGCGGCTGGAACCTCTTCTGACCATGGCCCATCTGCACCGGCACCACCGCACCACCCGCCAAGCGGGCGTCTCCCTGGTCGAGGCGCTGGTGGCCCTGGCCATCATGTCCATCGGCATGCTGGCCCTGGTGGGTGTGCAGAGCACGATGCGCCTGAACAGCGACCTCGCCAAGCAGCGCACCGAGGCCACCCGCATCGCCAGCGAAGAGATCGAACGGGTGCGCTCGTTCACCTCGATGGGTGTGGTGCCTGGCCAGCCCGGGGTGTCGTACGACGAGATCGTCGCCCGGGTGGTCGAGAACTACCAGCCACCCGATGGCATCGGCAACACCAGCTACCGCGTCGACCGCAGGGTGCGAGATCTTGCCGGCAGCGCGCAGAAGGTGGTCTCGGTCGTGGTGACATGGAACGACCGCACCAACCAGCCCCAGATGGTGACGCTCGACAGCGCGATCGGCGGCTCCGCCCCCACGCTGGGCGCCTTGCTGGTGGTGCCGCACCGGCCATCGGCCAGCAGCCGCAACCGCGGGCGGCACACCAGCATCCCGGAAAACGCGGTCGATCTGGGCGATGGCTCCAGCCGCTTCGAACCACCGGGCAGCGGTGGCATCGGCTGGTACTTCAACAACCTCACCGGCGTGATGCGGGTGTGCGCGGCCGACGTGACCAACTACACGACCTGCCCGCTCGCCACGCTGGTGTCGGGCACGGTGCAGTTCCAGATTTCGGACACCCAGCCCACCGCCATCAACGCCGAGGCGCCGCAGGGCCCGGTGTTCCCGCTGGCCGCAGCACCGGGTGCGATGGCGCTGGCCGATGCAGTGGGCAGCGGCGTGGCCACCAGCTGTTATTCGGTGGCGCAAAGCAACCGGGTGCTGTATTACTGCGCCGTGATCACGTCTGATGCTGCTGGCTGGGGCGGGCAGCTCAACCCGGTGCCGGTGGATGCCGCAGGCACGCCGTTGCCGTTTGGTGTGCTGGCATCCAGCTACAAGAGCTGCCGCTACACCACCGACCTGCCAAGCAGCGAAGACACCGACACGGTGGCGATCGAAGCTGACCCCCATGCGCAGTTCACCCTGAATGCCAACCACCCGCGCAAAGACTGCCTGGAACGCGCGCGCAACACCAACGAGGCCGGCCTGGCCTGCACGGGCAGCCGGGTGAAGGTCAACCTGATCAACCAGAACTTCCTGGTCATCAAGGGCAATCAGACCTGTCCGACCGAGTTGAACGACGACGGCTCGCGCAAGACATCTGACGGGGGTCAGGACCCGTTGGTCCTGGCCAACACCCGCCAGCACCAGCCTGCTCCTTGACATGCCCTTGTCCGATAACGACCAGGCCCTGCTGCTGCAGGCAGTGGCACTGGCCGAACAATCCATCGGTTTGTCTGACCCCAACCCGCGCGTCGGCTGCGTGCTGCACACCGCCGCCGGCCAGTTGGCCGGCGAAGGCTTCACCCAGCAGGCCGGCGGCCCCCATGCCGAGGTGATGGCGTTGCGTGCGGCTGCGGCTGCGGGCCAGGCGCTCGTGGGCGGCACCGCCTGGGTGAGCCTGGAACCCTGCGCCCACCACGGCCGCACGCCCCCTTGTGCCGATGCCCTGGTCGCCGCCGGCCTGGCGCGCGTGGTTGTGGCCCTGGGCGACCCGTTTGACCAGGTGGCCGGGTGTGGCATCCAGCGCTTGCGCGCAGCGGGCATCGTCGTCGACCTGGCCGACGACGGGCCGGCACGCCAGGCAGCCCAGGCGCTGAACGTCGGCTTCCTGTCGCGCGTGCAGCGCGGCCGGCCTTGGGTGCGGCTGAAGGTGGCCGCGTCGCTGGATGGCCGCACCGCCCTGCCCGACGGGCGCAGCCAGTGGATCACCGGCGCTGCCGCGCGGCGCGACGGCCACGCCTGGCGGCGCCGCGCGGGCGCCGTGCTCAGTGGCATCGGCACCGTGCGGGCCGACGACCCGCAACTGGATGTGCGCCTGGTGCCCACACACGTGCAGCCGCTGCGGGTGGTGGTCGATTCCGGCTTCAATACGCCGCCCACCGCCCGGCTGCTGCAGCTGCCTGGCCGGGTGCTGGTGGCAGGTGCACAAGCCCACCCTGAACGCATGGCCGCGCTGCGCGCCGCCGGCGCTGAACTGCTGCTGCTGCCGGGCGCTGGCGGTGGTGTGGACCTGGCCAGCCTGCTGCAGCGTCTGGCCACCCATGGCGTGGGTGAACTGCATGTCGAGGCGGGCGCGGTGCTCAATGCGGCATGGCTGGGCGCCGGCCTGGTCGATGAATTGCTGGTCTACATCGCCCCGAAGCTGCTGGGGCCGGGCCTGGGCATGGCCGCGCTGCCGGCGCTGGCATCGCTGGACCAGGCACTGGCGTTCGATTTCGACGACTGCCAGCGCGTGGGCGATGACCTGCGGCTGATGCTGCGCCGGCGCGGCGCGGCCGACTTTCTGCGCACCGATCCGCCGGCGGCTTGATTGCCTGCCCAGTTGAAACGGGGCACCGCAGCAGGGTCAGCGGTGGGTGTCGAGCAGCGCACCCAGCAGTTGGTCGCCGGTCTTGAACACGGCCAGGTTGGCCAGAAACAGGTTCTTCGCCACCAGCTGGTCGACCAGGTCGGCCGCGATGGCATGGTGCGGCTGGGTGGCCTGGGTGGCCATGGCCGTCACGCCGCCAGACCCCATGTCTGCCACCACCACCCCGGCGCGGCGGAAGCCGGGCGTGGCCAGGTTGGCGATGTTGTGTGCCGACGCATCCAGCGCCGCCTGCGCGGCGCGCATGCCCGACAGGCTGATGGCGGAGACGGGGGACAGGGGCGACAGAGCGGGCACGGTGGGACGAGGGCGGCTTCAGAAGAAGCTGGATTGTCGACAGGCAGGGTGGCTTCCTCCGGCATGTCGGTCGGCCGAATCTGCCGCTGCTGCCCATTCCGTCACGGCGGCACCGGGTGCGGGCTGGGCCGGCGCGTTGCCTGCCGTGCGGGCGGATCTTGGTCTGCGGCAGGGGTTTCTGCCGGGCGGTAAGCTGGCAGCCAGATGATCAAGCTGGACACCGTGAAAGCCACGCTGCTGCGCTGGCGTGCCGCCCGGCGCCGTGACCCTGCCGCACTGCAGGACGGCGCCGCCAGCGGCGCGGCCGATGCACAACTGGCTTTGCTGGCCCGCCGGCGCAGCGGGCCGGCACCCGGTGTGCGCCAGCTGGACGACGAGGTTGCGCGCCAGCTGGCCGAGGCCGAGCGCCGTGGCGAGCTGCGCCAGGCCCGGGGCTATGGCCAGCCGCTGGCCGAGGATGCCGGCTGGCAGCAGACACCCGACGACGTGCGCATGCCGTTCAAGATGCTCAAGAGTGCCGGCATCGTGCCGCTGGAGGTGGAACTGCTGCGGGAGCGGGCCGCACTGCGTGAACGCCTGGCCGCCGCCACCAGCGCCGATGACATGCGCCGGGCGCAGCAGGCGCTGGCCGAGCTGGAACTGGCGCTGGCGCTGCGGCTCGAATCACTGCGCCGTTGAGCGGCGCCGTGGCGGGTCAGCCCCGTTTGGCCACCAGCGTCAGGATGTCGTAGCTGGCCACCAGTTCGCCGCGCTGGTTGCGCACTTCCACATCCCAGGCCACCACACCCTGGCCCTGGCCTTTGGCATCGCGCTTGTTCTTGTCGGTCTTGCGCTTGCAGGTGAGCCGGGCACAGATGGTGTCGCCGATCAGCACCGGCTTGACAAAGCGCAACGTGTCGAGCCCGTAGTTGGCGAGCACCGGCCCGGGCGCCGGCGAGACGAACAGCCCGGCCGCCGCCGACAGCACGAAGTAACCATGGGCAATGCGCGCGCCGAAGGGGCTGGCCTTGGCCGCCTCGTCGTCGAAGTGCATGTAGAAATAGTCGCCCGAGATGCCGCCGAAATTGACCAGGTCGGCCTCGCCCACGGTGCGGCGGTGGGTCAGCAGTGATTCGCCGATCTGCAAGTCTTCGAAATGGCGGCGGAACGGGTGCACGCCGGTGTCGAGCGGCGGGGTGCCGCGCACAAACTCGCCGGTGACGGCGGTCAGCATCGCCGGCGAGCCTTGCACTGCGGCGCGCTGCAGATAGTGGGTAACGGCCCGCAAGCCGCCCAGCTCTTCACCGCCGCCGGCGCGGCCCGGGCCGCCGTGCTTGAGCATCGGCAGCGGTGTGCCATGACCAGTGGATTCAGCAGCGGCCTGGGCGTCCAGGATGTGCAGCCGGCCGTGCAGCCTGGCCAGCTGCGGAATGGCGCGCGCCGCCACCTGCGGGTCACGGGTGATCAGGCTGGCCACCAGGCTGCCCTGGCCCTTGGCAGCCAGGGCGATGGCTTCGTCCAGGCCGCCGGCATCGGGGTCGTAGGCCATCAGCGTGCTGACCGGGCCGAAGGCTTCGATGGCATGCACCGCCTGGTTGTGCAGCGGGTCGTTGCACAGCAGCAGCGTGGGGGCAAAGAACGCGCCATGCACGGTGCCGGCGCCCAGCGGCACCGCGCCTTCGCCGCCGCACAGCAGCTCGGCGCCATGGCCATGGCGCAACTGGGCCACACGCGCATGCACATCGGCCAGCTGGGCGTGGCTGGCCAGGGCGCCCATGGTCACGCCATGCACCACCGGGTCGCCCACCACCACCTGGGCGAGGCGGACGCGCAGCGCATGGGCCACTGCGTCCAGCTGGGCGCGCGGCACGATGGCGCGGCGGATGGCGGTGCACTTCTGGCCGGCCTTCACCGTCATCTCGCGCACCACTTCGCCGATGAACAGGTCGAACTCGGGCACGTCGGGCGTGACTTCGGGCGCCAGGATGGCGCAGTTCAGGGAATCGGCCTCGGCATTGAACGGGATGCTATGGCGCACGATGTTGGGGTGCACCCGCAGCATGGCCGCCGTGTCGGCGCTGCCAGTGAAGCTGACCACGTCCTGGCCGTCGAGCAGGTCGAGCAGGTCGCCGGCGCCGCCGATCACCAGTTGCAGCGCGCCGTCGGGCAGCAGTCCCGATTGCAGCAACAGGCGCACCGCCGCTTCCGTCAGGTAGCTGGTGGCGGTGGCCGGTTTGGCGATGCAGGGCATGCCGGCCAGAAAGCTGGGGGCGAATTTCTCGAGCAGCCCCCACACCGGGAAGTTGAAGGCGTTGATGTGCACCGCCACGCCGCCGCGTGGCACCAGGATGTGGGTGCCGGCAAACTGGTTGGTCTTGCCCAGTGCCAAAGCCGGGCCTTCATGCACCAGGTTGCCCGACGGCAGCTCGTTCGTGCCCACGCCGGCATAGGCAGACAGCGTGCCACTGCCACCTTCGATGTCGATCCAGCTGTCGGCCCGGGTGGCGCCGGTGTGGGCCGAGACGGCGTAGAGCTGCTCCTTGTGGGAGTTGATGCACTTGGCCATGGCCTTCAAACGGTCGGCACGCTGTTGGAAATCCAGTTGCAGCAGCTTGGGCAGGCCCACCGTGCGGGCGTGGTGCAGGGCCTCGGCAAAGTCGATGGCCTCGGCATGGGTGTGGGCCACGGTCTGGCCGTTGATGGTGCTGCGCAATGCCGTGGCAGGGTGGCTGCCCAGCCAGCGGCCGGCGATATGGCTTT
>JBBRJU010000068.1:0-8301 GCA_038218895.1 Burkholderiales bacterium | reverse complement strand
CATGCCCACCAGCGGCAGGGCGATCCACAGCCCCAGCATGAACACCTCGGCGCCCCAGCGCTGCGGTTGCAGTTGCTGCAGAAAGGCCATCGGCGTGTCGCCGACCTGGAACACCTCGAAGCTGCGCAACAGGGCCTGGATCAGCATCAGGTGGCCATTGCCCAGCACGAACAGAAACGCCACCAGCGTGCCGAACAGCCGGCTGCTGGCCGTGCCCTGGCTGGCGGTGGCGGGGTCGAAGAAGCCGGCGAAGTTCAGGCCCATCTGCAGGCCGATCAGCTCACCGCCCATTTCCACTGCGGCAAACACCAGCCGCACCGCAAAGCCCATGGTCACGCCCACCAGCACCTGCTGCGCCACCACCAGAAAGGCCAGCGGTGAATCCAGCGGCACCACGGGCATGGCCGGCAGGCTGGGTTGGGCGGCCAGCGCGATGAAGCCGGCCAGACCGATCTTCACCCGCATCGGCACCGCCCGCTGGCCGAACACCGGCAGCGTGGCCAGCAGCGCCAGCGCCCGCAGGAAGGGCCACAGCAGCGGCGTGATCCAGGCGAGGATCTGGGCCTCGCTGAGGTTGACCATGCCGCTTCAGCCCACCACGCTGGGGATGGCCAGCAAGGTGCGCTGGATGTACTCGACCAGCATGGTCAGCATCCACGGTCCGGCCATCGCCAGCACCGCCACCGCAGCGACCACCTTGGGCACGAAGCTCAACGTGGTTTCGTTGATCTGCGTGGCGGCCTGGAACACGCTGACCACCAGGCCCACCACCAGGATCGCGAGCAGGATGGGGGCCGACACCAGCAGCAGCATGTACAGGCCCTGTTGGCCGAGATGGAAGGCTTGTTGACTGTCCATCAGATGCGCCTCGAAGTTGGGTTGATCGCGCGCTGGCAAGCGGACGCCGCGGAACCGGCTTCGCCGGGCCCCTGGCAGCGCCCCCGCGAGGAGGCGCGCTGAAGGCGCTTCGAGGTCGGGCTCATGTCGCGAATGAAGCGGCCAACGAACCCAGCAGCAGGTTCCAGCCGTCGGCCAGCACGAACAGCATCAGCTTGAAGGGCAGGCTCACCAGCACCGGGCTCAGCATCATCATGCCCAGGCTCATCAGCACGCTCGCCACGATCATGTCGATGATCAGGAAGGGGATGAAGATCATGAAGCCGATCTGGAACGCGCTTTTCAGCTCACTGGCGACAAAGGCCGGCACGATCACCATGAACGGCATCTGCTCGGGCTTGACGTCGGCCGGCACCTTGGCCAGCTTGGCGAACAGCGCCATGTCGCTGTGGCGCGTCTGCTTGAGCATGAAGGCGCGCATCGGCTTGCCGGCGCGGTCCACTGCTTCGGTGAGTTCGATCTGCTGGGTGGAGTAGGGCAGCCAGGCGTCCTGGTACACCTTGTCGAGCGTGGGCGACATGACGAAGAAGGTGAGGAACAGGCTCAAGCCGATGATCACCTGGTTGGGCGGCGCGGCCTGGGTGCCCAGTGCCTGGCGCAGCAGGCTGAGCACGATGACGATGCGGGTGAAGCCGGTCATCATCAGCACCACCGCCGGCAGGAAGGTCAGCGCAGTGAAAAACAGCAGGGTCTGGATCGGTACCGAGTAGGCGGTGCCGCCGCCAGCCTGGCCCACCAGCAGCGGCAGGCCGGGGCCGCCGGGCGTGGTTTGCGCTAAAGCCGAGACAGAAACTGCCGACAACAGCGTGACGGCCAGCAACGGGCCGGCGCGGCGCAGCCGGCGCCTAAAACACGGGGTCGCTTCAACGCGCATCGCGGCTCCCGGGCTTCTGCTGGCGTTGCAGCAATTGGGCAAACACCGAGCCGGTGGCGCTGACAGCGGGCGGCAGATCGGCCTGCGGCGGCAGGCTGTGCAGGGTGCTGATGCCGGCAGGTGAGATGCCCAGCACCAGCCAGCGCCGGTGATCGCCCTGGCCCACCTCCACCGTCACCAGGCGCTGGTTCGGCGACAGCGGCAGCGCGCCCACCAAGCGCATCGGCGCGCCGGTGGCGCTGCCGCCCAGCGGCGTGCGCTTGAGCAGCCACAGCGCAGCCGGGATCAGCGCCAGGATCAAGACGAAGGCCGCCACCGGGCCGATGAAGTCGGTTCCGCTCATGGTGGGCGTCAGGTCCGGCTCAGGCGGCGCATGCGCTCGCTGGGCGTCACGATGTCGGTCAGGCGGATGCCGAACTTGTCATTGACCACCACCACTTCGCCCTGGGCGATCAGGTAGCCGTTGACCAGCACGTCCATCGGCTCGCCGGCCAGCGCTTCGAGCTCCACCACCGAGCCCTGGGCCAGTTGCAGGATGTGCTTGATCGGGATCCGGGTGCGGCCCAGCTCCACGGTGAGCTGCACCGGGATGTCCAGGATCATGTTCAGGTCGTTGCCCGGGGCGACGCTGCCCGGCGGTGTCGACGAGAAATTGGTGAACTGCGCCGCCTGCACCGCGCCCAGCGGCTCGGTCACCTCGCTGGCGGTCTCGTTTTTGCTGCTGGCGGCGGGCTTGCTCTCGTCCAGCGCGGCAGCCCATTCGGCCGCCATGCGGTCTTCTTCGGACATGCCGGCGGTGTCGTCACTCATTGTCTGCTCCCAACCAGCCCGCGTCGGCACTGGTCAACATGCGGTCGATCTTGATGGCATTGCGGCCGCTGCTGGTGCCGTAGTGGCAGTCGAACACTGGCACGCCGTCGACCTTGGCCTGGATCATCGGCAGCAGGTCCAGCTCGATGAAGTCGCCCGGCTTGAAGCCCAGCACCTGCTCCACCGTCACCCGCGCGGTGGCCAGTTCTGCCACCAGCGGCACGTCGGCGCTCTGGATCTGCGTGCGCAGCAGCTTGATCCAGCGCCGGTCGGGCTCGGCGTCGCCTTGCATCGCCGAATACAGCACGTCGCGGATCGGCTCGAGCGTGCTGTAGGGGATGCAGAAGTGCACCGTGCCGGTGGTGTCGCCCACTTCGAGCGTGAAGCTGGTGGCCACCACCACCTCGCTGGGCGTGGCCACGTTGCAGAACTGGGGCTGCATCTCGCTGCGCTGGTACTCCAGCTCCACCGGGTAGATGCCGGCCCAGGCCTTCTTGTACTCGTGGATGATCACGTCGACCAGGCGCTCGATCACGCGCTGCTCGGTGGCCGAGAAATCCCGCCCCTCGATGCGGGTGTGGTACTTGCCGTTGCCGCCGTACAGCGCGTCGATCACCGCGAACACCAGCGACGGGTCACACACGATCAGCCCGCTGCCGCGCAGCGGCTTGACGCTGACGATGTTGAAGTTGGTGGGCACCACGATCTCGCGCAGGAAGGCGCTGTACTTGATGACCTTGGCCCCGCCGATCGACACCTCGGGGCTCTTGCGGATCAGGTTGAACAGGCCCAGGCGGATGTTGCGGGCGAAGCGCTCGCCGATGATTTCCATCGTGGGCATGCGCCCACGCACGATGCGCTCCTGGCTCGCGATGTTGTAGTCGCGGATGCCTTCGGTCTTGACCTCTTCGGACTCGATCTTCTGGCTCTCGCCAGTGATGCCCTGCAACAGCGCATCGACTTCGTCCTGCGACAGGATCTGCTGGTTCATGCCGGCTGACCGTTCGGGTTCACGCGGTGGTCACTGGACGATGAAATTCGAGAAATACACCGCCGTGACAGGCAGGACCTCAGCCGGCTTCTTCCTTTTCTTCTTCTTCTTCGGCGGCGGCTCGCCGTCCGCAGCAGCCACGTCTTCCTCTTCCACGTCTTCCTCGATGTCGTAACCAAGCGGGCGCACTGCGGCGTACAGGATCGATTTCGCCAGCTTGTCCTTGCCTTCGCGGGTGAGCAACTGCGCCGCCGTCTTGTGCGACAGCACCATCAGGATGTTGTTGCGGATGGCCGGCATGTAGAGCTTGAGTTCCTCGCCGGTCTTGGCGTCGTTGATCTCCAGCGTCACGCCGATCTGGGCATAGCGCTCGCTCTCCTTGTCGGCCAGGTTCACGGTGAACGGATCCAGTGGCACGAATACCGGCGGGTGACCGGGGTCGCGCTTGGCCTTGGCCTTGGGCGCGGGCTGGTGGGCCTCGGCGTGGGCGTCGTCGGCGCCTTCGCCATCGCCCTCGACCGGCGGCTTCTTCAACAGAAAGTACGCGGCAGCGCCGCCGATCAGCACCACCAGCAGTGCGGCGGCAATGATGATGATGAGCTTCTTCTTGCCGGCCTTGGCGGGTGGGGCAGCATCGGCTGCGGCGGCGGGTGCGGCGGACATGGTGCGTCTCCAGGACATGCCGGCTGGGCCGGCAGGGCGGGGCACCGCGCCGTCACCCGGCGTGGCATCCCTCTCGACCGATTATTCGGACGGCCGGCCACCGGCGAAGCGTTGAACAGCAGGGCAAAGCGCGGTGAAATTCGGCGTGCGCAGCGTGCACGCGCAGGCGGTTGCCGGCGCCGCTGGTGCGCCGTCGGACGGTGGTTCTGGCGTGTGGGGCACGGGCTTGGGGCGCCCGTGCGCGCCGCGTGCGGGCCGGCGGCGCTCAGGCCACCAGGTCGACCAGGCCGCGCTGGGTGCGCTGCAGCGTGGCGGCAGGCAGCGCGCTGCCAGCGGCAGTGTTGCGATCGGCCTGGCGTGCCTGCCCGGGGTTCGCCGGCGTGTCGCCCTGGCCCTGGCGGCCGGGCGTCTGCTGGAAGACGCCGCCACCGGCCAGGGTGAAGCCTGCATCCTGCAGGGCCCCGGCCAGGGCCGGCAGCGAGTGCTCGATCACGGCCCGGGTGCCGGCCAGGTCGGCCTGGAAATCCACCCGCGCGGCACTGCCGTCCAGCACGATCTGCACTGCGATCGGCCCCATCTCGGCCGGATGAAGCTGCAGGCGCGCGGTCTGCACGCCGTCACGCACCATCACGCTGACCTGGGTGCCCAGCGCTGCGCCGAAGCCGGGGTCGTCCAGCGCCATCGGCACGCGGGCGTCCACCGGCACCGCTGTGCTGCTGCCTGCCAGGGGAACCCCGGAGCCGGCGCCCTGGGGTGCCAGCGGCAGCGCGTTGAAGCTGTTGGCCAGATCGGCCACCGCCTCGTTGCGGGCGGTTGCCTGGGCGGTTGCCTGGGTGGTTGCGCCGGCGGCTTGCGCTGCGCGGTCGGCAATGGTGGTGGCAGCGGCGGCCACCATTGCTGCGGACGGCATTGCGCCTGCCGGGTTGCCAGTGCCCCGGTTGCCAGCGTCGTCGTGGAGACGGGCCGTGTCTGTGGCGGCGGGCAGGCCAGCGGCCCTGGCTGGCACAGTGCTGCGCTCCGTGGTGGGATCTGTCGTGCGATCCGCAGTGCGGTCGGTGGTGCGGTCGGTGGTGCGGTCGGTGGTGGTTGCTGCGGCCGCCGCCGCCGTCGCTTCAGTGCCAGCGACCGCCCGCTGGCGCGCGTCGGTGCTGTCAGCGGTGGTGCTGCTGGCCGCAGCCATGCCGGGCGTGCTTGGTTGCGCGCCGGGTCGCAGGGTTGCCGCCACCGCGGTGTCAGCGGGCTGGGCGGCGGCGGGGTTGCCGGTGCTGGCGGCGGTTGCACTGCCACTGCGCAGGCTGTCAGCGCCGGCCGGTGCGTCGCCGTCGGCGCGCGCCGGGTCAGCGGTGGGCGTGTTGCCGCCGGCCGTGCTGCGGATGTCGGTGTCGCGCCTCCGGCTGGCGGGTTCGCCCGAGACTTGCGCGTTGGGCCGCACTGCGGCCGCTGCTGCAGCAAGGGCCGTCGCCGTTGCGGTTGTCGGCGCCGCACCTGCCATGGCGGCCGTGGCGGTGGCGGTGGGCGTTGTGGTTGCAGGTGCAGATGCAGGTGCCATGCTGGTTGCTGCGGCCGCCGCTTGTGCCGCGCCTTGGGCAGCCAGCGCGGCCTGGGCCGGCAGTCCGGTGGCGCCGGGTTGGGTGGATGGCAGCGCGGTGGTGTCTGGCGTGCCCGCCGCAGTGGCTGCGGTGCTGGTCGGTGGCACGGCAGCCACGGCTGGCTGGGCGCCCGGCCTGGCCGCCATGCCTGGCCCTGCGCTGGGCGCGGCGCGGCCGCCCGCATGCAGCAAGGCATCGGTCTGCGCCAGGCCCCGGCCTGGTTGTCGGCCCGGTGCGGCGGTGGCCTCGGGTGCAAGCATGCCCGCGCCCACTGCGACGGCGCCCAGGACAGCCGGCCCATCAGGCGCTGCCGCCGCAAAGCTGGTCGTGGACAAGGCCGACGTGGCGCCAGCCAGCATCGGCTGCGCGGCTGACCAGGGCAACTGCGCTGCGGGCTGGGCCGCCGGTGCCAGGCTGGCAGCGGTGTCGCCGGCGTCGGCCGTGGCGCTGGTGGCCAGGACATCGGTGGCGGCATCGGACAGGTCGGCAGCCGACGTGCGCCCGGCCTGGGTGGCCATGTCCAGCGCAGACTGGGCCATGGAGGCAGACCGGCTGGCCAGGCGGCTGCGGGCCCACTGTGCAGTGCTGGGGCTGTTGGCAGCCGCTTTCTCCGCACTGGCCACATTGGCCGCATTGGCCGTGTCGGCGCCCTTGCGGCGGGTGTCGGCCAGGCCCCCGTCGTCGGCGCTGTTCCCGGGCTGGCGCAGCGCGGCGGGCCGGGCGGGAGCCATGCCCTTGGCACGCTGCAGGCGCGCGCCTGCGGCGGCGTCGGTGGTCGGGCGGGCAGTCTCGCCGTCTGCAGGTGCGGGTGCAGGGTCGCCATGTGCTGGGCCGTGCCGGTTGTCGCTGGCGGCCACGGGACGTTGCTGTCGGGCCGGCCTGGCGTCGCTGTCAGGCCGGGCAGGTTGGGTGCGCGCTGGCCGGTCGGGCCCGCCGTCGGCCTGGCGCGCGGGCTGCGCTTGCCGGGCGGTGTCGGCCAGCGTCTGGTCCAGCTCGCGCAGCGCAGCCTGGCGTTTGCTCTGGCGTTGCATCAGCATGGCGAAGTCGCCGCCGCTGGCATTGGTGTCGCGCGCCGTGGCCGCCGCCTCGGGCAGTGGCAGGTTGCCGGAGATCAGCAGGGCGGGCAGGGGGCTTAGCATGGACGGTCCTTCACATGGGCACGGTTATGGGCTCAGCGGGCCGGCGCGGCCAGCGGGTGTTGTCCGCGCTGGGCGCTGGCAGCACGTTGGGCAGCTTCATCGGTGGTGCGCTGGTCAAGCCGGTTGGCCATGGCCTGCAGCTCGGCCTGGCGCCGGGCGATCAGCTTGCGCACGGCAGCCACCCGTTGCTCCCGGGCCAGCAGTTGGTTGCGCGCCTGTTGCACCCGGTTGCCCAGGTGCTGGGTGTTGATCTGCTGGTGGCTGATGGCCTGGTCCAGCCGCTGGCCGAAGCTGCGGTGGCAATGCAGCAGCTCGGCCGCGCCGCTGGTCTGGAAATGCGCCGTCCAGCGCTGGTCGTACTCGCCGCGGTAGGCGTGCAGCGCTTGGCCCTGCTGCTCGGCTCGGGCCACCAGGTCTTCGGCCTGGCGCAGCGCCAGCGCCGCGCTGTCGCGTTCGGATTCGGCGCGTTGCAGCAGGGTCTGCAGCAAGGCGATGGAGTTCAAGGACATGGCAGCGCGTCCTCAGAGGGACATGTCGCCCGCCTGCCTGCAGGAATGGCAGGCCGGCCCGGGCGCGGCGCGGCGCCCGGCCTGCTTGTGGCGATGGGGTCGGTGGCTGGCATGGTCTCGGGCTCAGGTGGTGATCAGGCGGCAATCAGGCGGCAATTAGGCGGCGATCAGGCGGCGATCAGGCGGCCATCAGGCGCGCCAGCTGGGCGCGGCTTTGCGCCAGTGGTGCGCGGTCGTGCATGTCCTGCTGCAGCAGCGCCACCAGCTGGGGGTGCAGCTGCAGGGCCTGGTCGAGCTCGGCGTCATGCCCGGCCTGGTAGGCGCCCAGCTGGATCAGGTCGCGCGCCTTGCCCACGCGGGCCAGCACGCCGCGCGCGCGGCGCGCCAGTTCCACCTGCTCTCGCGGGCTGACATTGCCCATCACCCGGGAGATGGATTTCTCCACGTCGATGGCCGGGTAGTGGCCCGCTTCGGCCAGCTCGCGGCTGAGCACGATGTGGCCGTCGAGGATGCCGCGTGCGGCGTCGGCGATCGGGTCTTGCGGGTCGTCGCCCTCGCTCAACACGGTGTAGAAGGCGGTGATCGAGCCCACGCCGTTCAGGCCGTTGCCCGAGCGTTCCACCAGCTGCGGCAGCTTGGCAAAGCAGCTGGGCGGGTAGCCTTTGGTCGCCGGCGGTTCGCCGATGGCCAGGGCGATCTCGCGCTGGGCCATCGCGTAGCGGGTCAGGCTGTCCATCAGCAGCAGCACATGGCGGCCCTGGTCGCGGAAGTGCTCGGCCACCGCAGTGGCATAGGTGGCGCCCTGCATGCGCACCAGCGGCGGCGCATC
>JBBRJU010000067.1:0-8312 GCA_038218895.1 Burkholderiales bacterium | reverse complement strand
GGTGCGTTATGCCTGTCTGGTGCATGACCTGGGCAAGGGCAGCACGCCGGCCGATCTGCTGCCGCGCCACATCGGCCATGAGCAGCGCAGCGTGGCACTCGCCCGCCAGGTGGCGCAGCGCTGGAAGGTGCCCACCGACTGCGCTGCACTGGCCGAGGTGGTGGCGCGCGAGCACGGCAACATCCACCGCAGCGCCGGGCTCCATGCCGACGCGGTGCTGCGCCTGCTGGAGCGCTGCGACGCGCTGCGCCGCCCGCAGCGCTTTGCCGACGCCCTGCTGGCCTGCGAATGCGACGCCCACGGCCGCAGCGGGCTGGAAGACCGGCCCTATCCGCAACGCGCCCGGCTGGCAGCCGCGCTGGCCGCCGCGCTGGCCGCGCCGGTGCAGGCGGTGGCCGAAGCCGCCGCTGCGGCGGGTCTGCAAGGCCCGGCCATCGGTGCGCGCGTGCGTGCGGCGCGGGTCGCGGCGGTGGCCACCGTACTGCGCCCCTGCTGAGCGCCGCGCCGGCTGCGCTTCAAGACCAGTGGATGGCCCAGGTGGCCAGCAGGCTCAGCACCAGGGCCGACGCCAGCGGCACCCGCACCTCGCGCCCGAACACTTGCAGGCAGATGTCACCGGGCAGGCGGCCCAGGCCGATCTTGCGCATCCAGTTCGGCAAGCCGCTGGCCAGCAACAGCGCCAGGAAGAAGAGCAGCAGCCACCTCACAGCCGGTGCATCCGGTCGCCCTGGGTGAAACCCAGCGGCACAAAGGTCTGGCCCAGGCCGCGCCCCAGCGCGACCACCTTGAACAGCTCACCCATCTCATGCTCGTTGACCAGCTTCAGCGCGGCCGCGCGCTGCGCCAAGGTGGCACCTGCCAGCCTGTCCAAGAGGCCGCAGTTGATGAGAAAGCGCGCCTGCGAGGTGTAGCCCAGCACGTCCAGCCCGGCGTTCTGCGCTGCCAGCGCGATGCCGGTGAAGTTGACATGCGCGGTGATGTCCTTGGCCCCCACATCGGCCAGCGGGTTGCCATCGGCTCGGTGGGCCTGGTGGCACATCAGCGTGCCGCCATGGCGCTGCGGCAGGTAATACTCGGCCTCGGGGAAACCGTAGTCGATGAACAGCGCCAGCCCCTGCTGCAGCATGCCGGCCAGCGTGGTGATGAACGCCTCGGCCTGGGGGTGGATCTCGGTGGTGGTGCCAGGCACGAAGGGCGCGTCCAGCGGCGGGCGCAGGCTGGTCGGGCGGTCGGCCCAGGCCAGCGTGCCCGCATGCCAGGCCACGCCACGTTCACACCAGGCGCTGCCATCGAAATGCAGCAGCTGCACCGGCATCGCGTCCAGCACCTCATTGCCCAGCACCACGCCGCAGAAGGTGGCCGGCAGCGCATCCAGCCAGCGCACCCGGGCACCGAAGCGCGCCAGCCGAACCTGCTGGCGCTGGCGCAGCACGCCAGACAGGTCGACGATGGCGTAGCTGCTGACCGCGTCGCCCAGCGTGTCGAGCAACTGCTCGGCCAGCGCGCCCGAGCCGGCGCCGAATTCCATCACCTGCGCCCAGCCAGCGGCGGCCAGCGCCTGGCCCACCTGCGCTGCGACGGCACGGCCGAACTGCGGTGACAGCTCTGGCGCGGTGACAAAGTCACTGCCGGACGCCGGCATGTGGCCGAACTTGCGGCTGCTGTTGGCGTAATAGCCCAGGCCGGGCTGGTACAGCGCCAATGCCATGAACTGGTCGAACGGCAACCAGCCGCCGTCGGCCGCGATGGCCTGCCGCAGCACGGCCAGCAGGCCGCTGGCTACACTGACGGCCTCGCCCGCAGCGCTGCTGGTCTCATCGTGGGATCGGGCCATGTCGGCATTGTAGGAAGCATGCTTTCAGACCCCTCCCCCCCGAGGCCGGTCGCGCTGGTCACCGGTGCCGCCCGCCGCATCGGGCGCGCCATCACGCTGCACCTGGCCGCCCACGGCTGGGATGTGGTGCTGCACCACCGCAGCAGCACAGCCGACGCCGAAACCACCGCCACCGACGCCCGCGCCTTGGGCGCACAAGCCTGGCTGCTGGCGGCCGACCTGGCCGATGAAGCAGCCTGCAATGCCCTGGTGCCCGCCGCCGTGTCCCTGGCCAGCCGGCTGGACGCGGTGGTGAACAACGCCTCGCTGTTCCAGTACGACAGCGTCGACAGCTTCAGCGGCGCCAGCGCCGAGCAGCACCTGCGCGCCAACACCACACCGGCGGTGCTGCTGGCGCGCGCGCTGCATGCCCACCTGGGCGCACGCGGCGCCCGGGGCTGCGTGGTCAGCCTGCTCGACCAGAAGCTGGCCAACCCGAACCCCGACTACTTCAGCTACACCCTCAGCAAGGCGGCGCTGGCCGAGGCCACGGTGATGCTGGCCCAGGCGCTGGCGCCCACGCTGCGGGTGTGCGGCGTCTCGCCCGGCGTCACCCTGGTGTCGGGGCCGATGGACGAAGCTGAATTTGCCGCAGCGCACCGGCTCACGCCGCTGCAGCGCTCGTCCACCCCCGATGACATCGCCGGCGCGGTGCGCTTCCTGCTGGAAGCACCCGCCATCACCGGCCACACCCTGCTGGTCGACGGCGGCCAGCACCTGCTGGGCCAGCCGCGCGACGTGCTGTTCCTGGCCCAGCAACAGATTGCCAATCTGAACGATTCGAGAAACTGACATGCAAAGCCTGCTCACCAACCCCAGCCTGATGGACTGCCGCCGCCTGTTCCTGCGTGACTACGAGGTCTGGATCAACATCGGCGTGCATGATTTCGAGAAGAAGGGCGAGCAGCGGGTGAAGATCAATGTCGACCTTTACGTGCCGCTCGCACTGTCGACCCCGCAGGCCGACAAACTTGATGAAGTGCTCGACTACGACTTCATCCGCCGCACCATCACCGAGCGTGTCAAGCGCGGCCACATCCACCTGCAGGAGACCCTGGCCGACGATGTGCTGCAGCTGATGCTGGCCCACCCCAACGTACGCGCCGCCCGCGTGGCCACCGAGAAGCCCGATGTCTACCCCGATTGCGACGCAGTGGGCTGCGAGGTGTTCGGCATGAAGGACGCGGCATGACCGACCTGACCGATCTGCAGCACCTGGCGGCCGACGCGCAGACCGATGTCGCCAAGGCCAGGAAGCAGGCCTTCGAGCTGAACAAGCTCAGCAAGCGCCTGCACCGCCAGGTGGGGCAGGCCATCGTCGACTTCAACATGATCGAACACGGCGACCGGGTGATGGTCTGCCTGTCCGGCGGCAAGGACAGTTACGGCCTGCTCGACATCCTGCTGGGGCTGCAGCAGCGCGCGCCGGTAACATTCACGCTGGTGGCCGTCAACCTCGACCAGAAGCAGCCGGGTTTTCCGGCGCACATCCTGCCAGCCTATCTGGAACAAGTGGGCGTCGAGCACCACATCGAAAACCAGGACACCTACAGCACCGTCAAGAAGCTGGTGCCCGAGGGCAAGACGATGTGCAGCCTGTGCAGCCGGCTGCGCCGCGGCATCCTCTACCGGGTGGCCGGTGAACTGGGCGCCACCAAGATCGCCCTGGGCCACCACCGCGACGACATCGTGGTGACGATGCTGATGAACATGTTCTTCGGCAGCCGCCTGAAGGGCATGCCGCCCAAGCTGGTCAGCGACGACGGCCGCCACACCGTGATCCGCCCGCTGGCCTACGTGGCCGAGCATGATTTGGGCACCTGGGCCGAGCACCGCCAGTTCCCGATCATCCCCTGCACGCTGTGCGGCAGCCAGGACAACCTGCAGCGGGTGCAGGTCAAGAAGATGGTCCATGCATGGGAGCGCCAGTACCCCGGTCGCATCGACAACATGGCCACGGCGATGGGCAACATCACGCTGTCGCACATGATGGACCGGCAGCTGTTCCCGTTCTCCAGCATCCGGCCCACCGGCACGCCCGATGCCGCTGGCGACAAGGCCTTCGACGCCGACGCCGCGGCCTGCGCCCCACCGGTCGACAGCGCACCGCAACCCGTGGTCTGGCAGCGGCCCGGCACGGCTGCCGACTGAATCCGCCCGCCGGGTGCATGATCCGAGCACCATGGACTTGCGCAGGAGCCCCTGATGAACAATCGCAACTGGCTGCAGGCCGCAGCCGCAGGCGCCGCCTTGCTGGTGTTGGCGGGCTGCGCATCGATGAACCAGCTGTCGGCCGAGGTCTCCACCTTCGGCAACTGGCCAGCCGGCCGCAGTGCTGGCACCTATGCCTTCGAGCGCCTGCCGTCGCAGCAGGCGCAGGCCGACACCATGGGGCAGCTAGAAGATGCTGCCGCGCCGGCCCTGGCCAGCGCCGGCTTCCAGCCGGTGGCCGCCGGCGCCCAGCCCGATGTGCTGATTCAGGTGGGCGCCCGCATCAGCCGCACAGACCGCTCGCCCTGGGACGACCCGCTGTGGTGGCACGGCGGCTTCGGCTATTGGCGCTACGGCCCGTGGCGCGGCCCGGTCTGGGGCGCCACCTGGCGCCTGGACCCCCCGCGCTACGACCGCGAGGTGGCAGTGCTGGTGCGTGACCGTGCCAGCGGCGCGCCGTTGTTCGAGGCCCGCGCCAGCAGCGAAGGCTTCCAGCGCAGCACTGACGGTGCCGCGCTGGCACCGCTGTTCAGCGCCGCGTTGGTGGATTTCCCGGCCACCGGTGTGAACCCGCGCCAGGTGGTGGTGCCGATCACGCGCTGAGCGCGCGGAGGCATTTTCAGCCTTTGGCCGGCGGCGGACCGTCGGTTTCTGCCTCGGCATCATCGGCCTGCGCATCTGCCGCCTTGGCCGGTCTGGGCGGTCTGGACGCTTTTGGCGGCTCGGGCGGGATCACCGGCAGCACCGGCTCCAGCTTGTTTTCGGCCATGTATTCGCTCATCTCGCGCCAGCCGGCGTAGATGGCGGCCTTCTCGGCCTTCTTGTTGAGCGTGTAGCAATCTTCGATGGCCCGGCCGGCATGGCGGCAGGCGCCACCCACGGCCTTGCCGTCGGCTTCGGCACGCGCCTTGGTCGACGCCGGTGATTCAATGCCCAGCTGGTCGCAGCCGGCCAGGGCCAGCGCCAGGGCACTCAGCAGGATGGAAAGTCTGCGCATGCGGCCTTTATCGGCCGCTTTGCCCCCCGGCTTGAGCCATCGCCATCAGCGCGGCCACCCGTTCCTCGGTGGGCGGGTGGGTGGAGAACAGCCCACGCAGGCCGCCTGCCGACAGCGGGTTCATGATCATCATCTGCGCTGTCTCGGGGTGGCGCTCGGCGGCTTGCATCGGGATGCCCTGGGCAAAGCGGTGGATCTTGTCCAGCGCAGAGGCCAGCGCCGCTGGGTCGCCCGAGATCTCGGCACCGCCACGGTCGGCTTCAAATTCACGGGTGCGGCTGACCGCCATCTGGATCAGGCTGGCCGCCAGTGGCGCCAACAACGCCACCGCGATGCCGGCGATCGGGTTGCTGCGCTGGCCGTCGCCACCGCGCCCACCGAAGAACATCGCGAAGTTGGCCAGCATGCCGATGGCGCCGGCCATGGTCGCACTGATGGTGGAGATCAGGATGTCGCGGTGCTTCACATGGGCCAGTTCATGCGCCATCACGCCGCGCAGTTCACGTGCGCTCAGCACCCGGATGATGCCGGTGGTGGCCGCCACCGCAGCATGCGCGGGGTTGCGGCCGGTGGCAAAGGCGTTGGGCGCGTCTTCGTCGATCAGATAGACCTTGGGCATCGGGATGCCGGCCTTGGTGGCCAGTTCACGCACCATGGCCACAAACTGCGGTGCGCTGCTGTCGTCGACCTCGCGCGCCTCGTACATCTTCAGCACGATCTGGTCACTGAACCAATAGCTGAAGAAGTTCAGACCCACGGCCACTGCCAGCGCCAGCAGCATGCCGGTCTGGCCACCCAGCATGCGGCCCAGCAGCATGAACAGCGCGGTGATGGCCGCCATCAGCACGGCCGTCTTCATCAGGTTGAACATCGCGGAGCTTCCTTCGTCTGCGGCATTGGCCGCTCAGGCTGACAGATGCGGCCGCCCGGCCGGTCTTCAACCGCCGAGACGGCACCCGGCCAGTCCCGGCCGGGCCTGCAGCAAGCTGGCGGCGTCGATGCGCCGCCCGCCCGGGCGCTGCAGCTGCAGCAGATCGAGCGCACCGGCGCCGCAGGCCACGGTCAGCCGGCCATCGGCGGCGGCCAGCACCTGGCCCGGCGGGCCTGACAGATCGGGCCGCCAGCCAGCGCGCCACAACTTCAGCACCTCGCCGTCGAGCAGGAAGCTGGCGCCGGGGAAGGGGTCGAAGGCACGCACCCGGCGTTCGACCAGATCGGCCGGCTGTGCCCAGTCGATCGCGGCTTCGGCCTTGTCGATCTTGTGCGCATAAGTGATGCCATCGGCCGGCTGCGCCATGCGGCGCAGCGCATCAGGCGCAGCCAGCCCCTGCACCACCAGTTGCCCGCCCAGCGCGGCCAGGCGGTGGTACAGGCTGGCGGTGGTGTCGTCAGGGTGGATGGGCTCTTCGGCCACCAGCAACATGTCACCGGTGTCCAGGCCGGCATCCATCTGCATCAGCGTGATGCCGGTGCTGGCGTCTCCGGCCTCGATGGCGCGGTGGATTGGCGCCGCGCCGCGCCAGCGCGGCAGCACCGAGCCGTGGATGTTCAGGCAGCCGCGCGGCGGCAGGTCGAGCACCCACTGCGGCAGGATCAGGCCATAGGCTGCCACCACCATCACTTCGGCATCGGCCAACTGCAGTGCGGCACGGGCCGCAGCAGCATCATCGGGATACTTGCCGTCCAGCCGCAGGCTGCGTGGCTGCGCCACGGCGATGCCGTGCTGCAGCGCCAGCGCCTTCACCGGGGATGGCAGCAATTTTAGGCCACGGCCGGCGGGCCGGTCGGGTTGGGTCAGCACCAGGGCGATGTCATGGCCTGCGCCGACCAGCGCGGCCAGCGCGGTGGCAGCGAACTCCGGCGTGCCGGCGAAACAGACACGCATTCAGCGCTCCACGAAAGGCACGCAGCAAGCGGACGCCGCAGAACCGGCTTCGCCGGGCCGCTGGCGGCGCCCCCCTGGAGGGGATGCGCCGAAGGCGCATCGGGGGGGGGCCATCAGCGCTGCGGGCCCTGCTCGTCGCGCGTCTTCTTGAGCATCTTGGTCTTGATGCGTTCGCGCTTGAGCGGGCTCAGGTATTCGACGAACACCTTGCCCAGCAGGTGGTCCATCTCATGCTGCACGCAGATGGCCGCCAGGCCGTCGACCACCATCTCGAAGGGCTCGCCATCATGGCCCAGCGCACGCACCGTCACCTGGGCATGGCGCTCGACCTCGTCATAGATGGTGGGCACCGACAGGCAACCCTCCTCGGCACGCTTCATCTCCACGCTGCGGGCGGTGATCTCGGGGTTGATCAGCACCAGCGGCTGGCTGCGGTCAGGCGAGATGTCCATCACCAGCAGGCGGATGTGCTGGTCCACCTGGGTGGCGGCCAGGCCCACACCATCGGCGGCGTACATCGTTGCCAGCATGGCGTCGGCCAGTTGGCGGATGCGCGCATCCACGGCGCCCACGGGCTTGGCCACGGTGTGCAGGCGGGGGTCGGGGTAGCGGAGGATGTGTAGCAAGGCCATGGCAAGCAGGTGCGGTGACGGGAAGTTGCCCGCCCTGCAGATGGGGCGGGCACTGTGGATGTCAAGCAACGCCGGCGCACCGCACGCGGCCTCTGGTGGCGGCGTTGTACGGTGCATTTCGTTGCGATATCAATGGTTTACCGGCAGAATCTGCGAGGTAGCATGAACTTTGCTCAGCCGTTTGGCCGGCCATGTTGCCGGTGCACCAAGCAGGCTGCCGAACCCCCGGTGCGCCCGATTGTGGCACTGGCCCTTCCGGAGACCGCCCCCATGCCCCAACGCCCCCCGTTCCTTGCCCGCCAGGCCCGCCGGCCGCCCGGTGGCTGGCATGGCCTGGCCCTGGGGCTGCTGGCGGCCAGCCTGGCCACGGCTGCTGCGGCCCAGGCCAACCTGCCGATCACCCCGGCCCAGCGCGCCACCGCGCAGCAGGTGGCCAGTGCCGGCGTGCCGCTGTCGGCCCTGGCCGACAACGCCCCCGCATCGCACACCGTGCAGCGTGGCGACACCCTGTGGGCCATCGCCAGCCTGTTCCTCAAGACGCCCTGGCGCTGGCCTGAGCTGTGGGGCATGAACCTGCAGGAAATCCGCAATCCGCACCTGATCTATCCCGGCCAGGTGCTCGAGCTGGTCAAGGATGGCGACCGCGCCCGCCTGATGCTGGCGCGCGGCGCGGCCGACGGCCAGGCGCCATCGAACACCGTCAAGCTGTCGCCC
>JBBRJU010000066.1:0-8318 GCA_038218895.1 Burkholderiales bacterium | reverse complement strand
GGATGCCGTTGGGGTCGATGAAGAACGTGGCGCGCACCGCCTGCGTATCGGCAGCACCCGGGTGCACCATGCCGTAGGCCTTGGCCACGTCCATCTTGATGTCTTCGATGATGGGGAAGCTGATCGCGACGCCGAACTTCTCCTTGATGTTCTGCACCCAGGCCAGGTGCGAGAACAGGCTGTCGATCGACAGGCCGAGCAGGTCGCAGTTCATGCTGCGAAAGGTGTCGGCGTGCTTCTGGAAGCCGATGAATTCGGTGGTGCAGACCGGCGTGAAGTCGGCCGGGTGCGAAAACAGGATCAGCCACTTGCCCGCATAGTCGGCCAGGCTGCGGTCGCCGTGCGTCGTCTTGGCCTTGAAGTCGGGGGCTGGCTCGTTCAAGTGGGGGAAGGCAGAAGCAGATTCAGACATGGTCGATCCTTGGTTGGTGGTGAGATGCAGGCTCGGACGCCAATTTCCATGATGCAGGGCCACGCCCCGGACCATGCAAGACTTGCACAGTCACAGCGCGTGCGGCCTGTTGCCAGCGCCGCCGCGCGCCGTCAGAAGGCCAGCGTGTGCACACCCGGCTTCAGCAGGTGTGTCACCACGTCGGCAGGCTTGGCCGGGGTGACACCAGGGATCAGGTCGCTGGCCTGCTTGCCGGTGTTGGGCAGGTACAGCGCACACACCTCCACCTTGGCGCCCGCCTTGATCACGCCTTGCAGCATCTGCTGCGGCGTGACGTTGCGTGGCTTGAGCGTCGGCATTTCCTTGCCCACCAGGGCGATGTCGCCGGCGGCGTCGCACAGCAGCACGCGCACCCCGGCGTTCTGCTCCAGGGCCTGGCCAGCGAGCACCAGGCCGGCGCCTTGCGCCATGGCCTGGCCAGAGTGGATGTTGACAAACAGCTCGTCAGCGTGCGCCGACGTGGCGGCCAGCAGGGTGAAGGCAACTGCCAGTGCGGGGGTGAATTTCATGGGAAAACTCCAGTCGGGTTGGTGGTTGGGGAGAAAGGGCAATGAAACAGCAGCGTCAGCGCGCAGGCAGCGCCCCAAACAGCCGGTCGGTGGCACGCACAGACCAGGCGCCAGCCTGCACCTGGACGACATAGGCCAGTGCGATCAGCAAGGCGGCGTCGGCACCTTGCGCACCGAACACGCCGATCGCGATCGCCAGCGCGATGGACAGGTTGCGCATCACCGTGCCGTAGACCAATGCGATGGCATCAGCGCGTGCAAACAGGGCGCGGCCGATGAGCGTGGAGACCGCGAAGTTCAGGGCATACATCAGCACCAGCGGCGGCAACAGCGTCACCAGCGTCTGCGGTGCTTGCAAGATGTCCTGGGCCTTCAGCGCCATCGACACGAACACGATGCCCAGCACGCCCAGCGTGGACCAAGGCGGAAACTTCAGCTTGTCGTGGGCGTCGAAGCGCTGCTGGCCATGGCGGCTGACCAGCATCTTCTGCGTGAAGTGGCCCAGGGCCATCGGCAAGAAGACGATCAGCGCGATCTGCAGCGCCACCTGGCCCAACGGAATCTCGATCACCGCACCGAGCAGGGCCTTCAGGTAGAGCGGTGCCAGCAGCGACCCGGCGACCAGCCCCAGCACGGTCATCTTCACTGCGGCCGGCACATTGCCTTTGGCAAGGCCGGTCCAGGAGATCGTCATGCCCGAGGTCGGCAGCAGCGCCGTGAGCATCAGCGCCAGGCGCGCACCAGGCTGGTCGGCGAAGAACAGCAGACCCATGCCCCAGCCGATCAAGGGCATCAGCACGAAGTTGATGGCCAGCGCCGTGCCTTGCAGGCGCTGGCCACCGGGCGCCGCAAGCGCCCGCAGGTTCATGGTCACCATCATCGGGTAGACCATCAGGAAGGTCAGCGGCAGGATGGCCCAGCGCAGAAAGCCTGCATCGGCCACGGCGCCGAAGCCCAGCCCGAGCAGCATGGCGCCCGGGATACTCCACACCAAGTGCTTCTGCAGCCAAGTCAGCAGGGGTGCCATCGGTTTTTGCTTCAGCCTGGGCGCTGGTGTCAGGCGCCGGTGGCAACGGCGGCGGCCGACAGCCGGTCGAGCACCCGCCGCAGCGCGGCATGCGCCAGTTCACAGGCAGCGCGCACGTCGGTGTTGTCTGACAACGCGGCAATCACGCGCGGGTCCTGCAGCACGATCCGGGTGCGCCCCGGGGTCGGCTCGGCAGCACCGCCGCCGCAGGGCAGCAGCGCCGCGATGTCGGGCTCGGCGCCCATCAGCGCATGCGCGATCTTCGGGCTGCAGATGCCCAGCAGCTTCTGCGGGTGCGCGTCGATGCCGAGTTTGGCCTTCAAGGTGGCCTGCACATCCACCTCGCTGACGATGCCCATCTGTTCAGCCGCCAGCGCGCTGCGCAGGGTCTCGATGGCCGCTGCCAGTGGCAGCGGCAGGTCAACGGCAAAGGCGTAGGGGGTGGTCATGGGGGTTCTCTTTGATCAATGGTGACGGGAGACGACCGCTGCGTGGTCGGGATCGATGGGCGGCAAGGCAGCCACCCGGGCCAGGAACTCATCACGCCCGGCCGCGCCGAACCACGGATGCCAGCGCCGCTGCTCGAGCACGCTGGACACGGCGCACAACCGTCGGGCATGGCCACTGAAGAGCAGCGTCTCCGCCGGCAGCGGGAAGACCAGGCGTGTGACGCTGTCCCAGAGTGCGCCCGGCAATGCCGGGCGCGGTTGAAACGGGCAGGCATCCACCGCCAGCAGGCCACCGCAGAACAGGCGGTCGCGCCACTGGAAGCTCAGGCAAGCTGCGGTGTGGCCTGGCGTCGCCAGCACGCGGACGTGCTCGTGACCGAACACAAGCATGCCGTCCTCATTGGCCGGCACGTGGTGCTGGACCCGCGCTGCGCCCAAGGCCTCCAGCGCTTCGAGTGCGCGTGATTCCGCCGTCAGGACCGCGTCGTGCTCATGCGTGCGCAGCAACCAGCGCAGACGCAGTTGCTTCTCGTCGAGCATGGCCGACAAGACCGGCACATCAACACCGCGCGGGTCGACCAAGACCGCATCACCGCTGTCCGTATCGGCGAGCAGGTAAGTCACCGCGCCGGTGGCCTCATCGTGCAGAAGTCTGAAATACATGACATTGCCTCGTGCGCAGCGCAGCCCGCCCCTCGCTGGGCTGGGCTGCGCAGTTCGTGGTCTGTGGGGTGTGGTTCATGTGGAATGACGCGCCTGTTGAACGCGGTACGGGTCCGGGCAGATGTGTGCTTGCATGTATCAAGACGCGTGCCATGTAGGCATGGGTTGAAATACCTTTTCAAATCAAGGGCTTGGAAACATCGATGGAAATTTCTCTGCCAACGACGCGGTTCACAACCGCCACTCAAGGCAGCTGACTGCCATTTTTGGCATATGCTGGTGCTGGCTGCCTTGTCCGCTGGGCAGCAGGGTCGAGGCATTGCCTGTGGGGCATCCGCAATGGCTGATGGAGCTCGAGATAGAGAGGTTTCGCATGGCGAGCGCATTGCCCGAACTGGTGTCTTACCTGGAAGGCCTGCCCGAGCCGCACATCCTGTTCGACCAGCAGTACCGGATCCTGGCGGCCAATGCCGCTTATCGACGCCAGTTCAGCCCGCAGGCCGCCGTGGTGGGCCGCACCTGCTACGAGGTCTCGCACCACTTCAGCGTGCCCTGCGACCAGGCCGGGGAAACTTGCCCGCTGGCGCGCGCGCGTGAATCCGGGCAGCGCGAGCGCGTGCTGCACCTGCACCACACCCCGCAGGGCGAGGCCTACGTCAATATCGAGCTCGTGCCGCTGCGCAACGCTGCGGGTGAACAGGCCTACTTCATCGAGAAGATGGAGCCCTTGCGGGTGGCCCAGGCGCAGCCTGCCGCGCAGGGCCTGATCGGACGCGCGCCGGCCTTTCAGCAGATGCTGGAACTGGTGGCGCGCGTGGGCCCGTCCAGCGCCAGCGTGCTGCTGCTCGGTGAATCGGGCACCGGCAAGGAACTGGTGGCACGCGCCGTGCATGCGGCCAGCACACGCACCGCAGCACCGCTGGTGGTGGTGGACTGCGCCAGCTTGCCTGAAGCGCTGTTCGAAAGTGAACTGTTCGGCCATGAGCGTGGCGCATTCACCGGGGCGCACGCCACCAAAGCCGGCCTGGTGGAAGCCGCCAGCGGGGGCACGCTCTTCCTCGATGAAGTGGGCGACATCCCGCTGACCATGCAGGTCAAGTTGCTGCGCCTGCTGGAAAGCGGCACCTACCGGCGCGTGGGCAGCACCGAGTTGCGGCGCACCGATGTGCGCGTTGTCGCGGCCACGCACCGGGATCTGCAGGCGATGGTGGCCGACGGCCGATTCCGCGAAGACCTGTTCTACCGGCTCTCCACATTTCCGATCCATCTGCCGCCGCTGCGCGAGCGCACCGACGACATCCCGATCCTGGCGGTGGCGCTGCTGGCCAGGGTGGCGCCCGAGCGGCGGCTGACCTTGTCGAAAGACGCCTTGGGGCGCCTGCGGGCGCACAGCTTTCCTGGCAATGTGCGCGAACTGCGCAACGTGCTGGAGCGCGCAGCCCTGCTGACAGACGGGGCCGCCATTGCAGGCGAGCAGATCGCACGTGCCTTGGCGGTGGCCATGCCTGTGCGCGCCGCCAGCGCAGCCCCGCCTCAGCGGGCAGCACCGGACAGCCATGCAGCACCGTCTGGACAGGCATTGCTGCGGGATGCGGAACGCGCAGCCATTCGCGCCGCAGCCAAGGCGCACCAAGGCAGCCGCGCCGCGTTGGCGCGTCACCTCGGCATCAGCGAGCGGTCGCTCTACCGCAAGTTGCGCACGATCGACAGTGGCGATTGAAGCATCGCGGCATGGACGCGTCTGGCACGGCGAATCGGCTGGGGCAAACCATGCACCGGTCCGTGCGACAGGCCCGACAGCACTGCAACACGGCACTGCCACTCTGGCAGATTTGTGCCAACCGTGGCGTAAAGAGATGCGGCCGAATCTGGCAGCCGCCCTTGGTGACACGCCCAGTCGGTTGATTTGATTCGTATTTTTCAGCGCCAAGCGGTTGGCACAGGTCTTTGATCCTGGCCTACACGGCCTGGTCGTATTGGGTGTTCCGCGGCAAGGTCGACGCAGACGGTTACCACGCATGAAAACGCCACTGTTCCGCTGGCCCGCCATCACCGCTGCACGCGCTGACGAGCCGCTGTCACCGCTGTGGCGCCGACTGCTGTGGATGGCCGGCATCTGGGCCGCCAGCATCACCGCGCTGTTGGCGGTGGCCCTGGTGCTGCGCTGGGTGTTGAAGACTTGAGTCGCTCAAGTGCCATGGACCCGGCTGCACCTGTGCGGGCTGCTGCGTCAGCATCGACTGGCCAGTGTGCAACGGGCATGCGCCAACCACCAGAACGTACCAGAACGCACCAGAACGCACCAGAACGCACCAGTTTGGCGGCTTCGGAAACAGCAGCCCGCAAGCCTCGCACCAAGTGTCTCGCGGCCGCCCGGTGTGGTGCTGCGCAAGGTCAGGCCATGTCGCCCTTCGACCCGCGCAATCTCGCGCTAAAACGCGCGCAAACGCTCGCGCACAAGCTGGCGCACAGTCTCGCGCCAACACCGGCTGCCTCACGATGGAACTGCCAGCGCGCCTGGTGGCGCCGATCCCGGTTGCGGCCATCACCACCGGCTTGCAAAGGCCGAGCGCCAGAGACGGGTCAGGCGGCCCGTGCGATCTGTACAGCAGGCGGCGGCGGATCGTCGCCGGCACCGCGCACAGATCGGTGCGCGCCACGTGGCCGCCGGCCGGGTCGAGATCGATCACGACGTAGCCGACGTCCTCGTTGGTCGCCAGGTTGCGTTGACCGCTTGAACAGCCGCCACATCGCTGCTGCACGCGCACCTGATCCGCGCCAGTGTGCGCATCCATGCCTCATGTGCTGCATGCACGGCGAACAGCAGCACCTGCCAGGCTCGGGGCCTGAAACCCACACGCAGCGCGCAGGTCCCTGACGCCGTCCGTGCCGACGCGTTCCGTGAGCCGATCGTCTTGCGCGCGCGCCACCCGCCGGGGTGCCGCCCGGACCCTGTCCCTTATGCCCCCTGCCGCATAAGCTTTCTACGTCTCTGTCGTTCGCTCACCAGCTGAATGCGGACACACTTCGCCGCCCGGGCGCTCGCGCCGTCATCAACCCATTGCCCCAGATGAACTCAAAGTTTTTCTCCACCGTCGCGCTGTTGTCCGGCCTGTTCGCCACTTCTGCGACCTGGGCCGCGCAGCCACTGCTGTCCCCGGCCGAACTCGAGGCGGTGCGCGCCGATCCTGCGGTGCGCATCCTCGATGTGCGCGATGCCAAATCGTATGCCGCCAACCACATCCCCGGCGCAATCTCGGCGCCTTACGGCAGCTTCCGCGGGCCCGCCAGCAACCCCGGCGAGCTGCCGGAACTGGGCAAGCTGACGACCCTGGTGCAATCCTTGGGCCTGTCGCCGGCGACGCATGCGGTCATCGTCTCCAGCGGGTCGGACCCGACCGACTTTGGCAGCGCGGCGCGTGTCTACTGGACGCTGAAGGTGCTGGGCCTGAAGGAGCTGTCGATCCTCAACGGTGGCGTCAAGGCCTGGGACGCAGCCAGATTGCCGCAGAACAACCTGCCGGTGTCCGTCGCCGCCAGCGATTTCAAACCCGGCATCGACAAGAGTCTGGTCGCCACGCGAGAAGAGGTCAGGCAGGCCGTGCTGTCGAATTCGGCACAGCTCGTCGATGCACGGCCGTCTGCGTTCTTCGAAGGCCAGACGCGGCACCAGGCGGCGAAATATCCCGGCACATTGAAGGGTGCGGTCAACCTCGAGCATGCACGCTGGTTCGAGCCAGGCAGTGCCAGGATGGTCAGCGGGGATGGCGCCCGATCGCTGGCGGCGAGCCTGCCCAGCCGGGGCCAGGGCGACACGGTGAGCTTCTGCAACACCGGCCACTGGGCAGCGACCAACTGGTTTGCGTTGTCTGAAGTGGCGGGCCAGAAGAACGTCCGGCTCTATGCCGGGTCGATGGTCGACTTCACCCAGAACGGCGACGGTGAACTCGTCGCCAGCGTTCCCAGCCGCGCCCAGCAACTGCTGATCGACTCCAAGCTGTGGGCCGAGCGGACCTTCAATTGACCCCGCCACCGACGCCAGCAGCGTCCGTGATGCCGAGCCTCGCCGCTTCAGACACCACACCGACCGCTGCACCCAAGCGCTGGCATCGGCTGCCGCTGACGCTGGCGCTGGTTGCGTTTTTCATGCTGCTGGTCTGGTTCGTCGCCCTGCGGCAAGCCGTGCTGTTCGCGGTGGGGATCGGCATGGGCGTGGCATTGGCCGGCGCGCGCTTCGGCTTCACCACCGGCTGGCGCCAGCTGGTGCAGGACCGCGACCCGCGCGGCACGGTCGGGCAGTTGCTGTTGCTGGGGCTGGCGGCCACGCTGTCGATGCCGCTGCTGGCCAGCTACCCCGAGCTGCAGGCTGCGCTGGGGCCACCGAGCGTCAGCCTGGTGCTCGGCGCTTTTGTCTTCGGTCTGGCGATGCAGATCTCTGACGGCTGTGGATCGGGCACGCTCTACAAGGCGGGGCTCGGCGTGCCGCTGAACATGGGCATCCTGCCGCTGTTTGCATTGGGCAGTTTTCTCGGATCGGTGCACCTGGACCGCTGGCTTGCGCTCGGCGAGGTCGCGCCGATCAGCATCGTGCAATCGTGGGGCGTCGGCGCCGCCCTGGCGGCCACCTGGGCCGGGTTGATCGCCATCGGCATCGGCGTGCGGCTGTGGGCCGGCTGGGGGCGGGCTTGGATCGCGCGCCGCTGGATTTTCGGTGCGATCGCGTTGGCCGTGCTGGCCGCCTTGAACCTCGCCATCGCCGGCCAGCCCTGGGGCGTCGTCTATGGCTTCGGTTTGTGGGCCGCCAAGCTGGCGCAGGCCACCGGCAGCTTCGACGCGGCAGGCAATGCGTTCTGGAGCCAGACCGGCAACGCGCAGCTGCTGTCGCAATCGCTGTTGCTGGACGTCACCTCGATCACCAATATCGGCATCCTCGGCGGCGCCTTGTGGATCGCTGCGCGGCAACGTGAAGTCAGTGCCCGCCCGTTGACGGCGCGGCAATGGCTGATCGGCCTGGTGGCGGGCTTTGTGCTCGGCTACAGCTCACGGCTGGCCTTCGGCTGCAACGTCGGCGCCATGCTCAGCGGCATCTCCACCGGCAGCCTGCACGGCTGGATCTGGATGCCGATGGCCTTTGCCGGCACGCTGATCGGCGTGCGGGTTCGTCGGCACTTCGGCTTCTGAGCCATATCGGCCATGCCATGAATTACCGAGCCTTGTCG
>JBBRJU010000065.1:0-8330 GCA_038218895.1 Burkholderiales bacterium | reverse complement strand
GGAGACTTGTCCGCTCGGCCTGGCAGCGTCAGAACAGAAAATACTTCTGCGCCATCGGCAGCACCGTGGCCGGTTCGCAGGTCAGCAGCACGCCGTCGGCCCGCACCTGGTAGGTCTGGGCGTCGATCTGCATGCTGGGCAGGTACGCGTTGTGCACCATGTCGCGCTTGGTCACCGTGCGGTTGCCCTTCACCGCCACCAGGCGCTTGGCCAGGCCGTAGCTTTCAGCGGTGCCGCTGGCCAGGCTGGCCTGGCTGACGAAGCTGATCGACGTGGGGCCGATGGCCTTGCCGAAGCTGCCGAACATCGGTCGGTAGTGCACCGGCTGCGGCGTGGGAATGCTGGCGTTCGGGTCGCCCATCGCCGCCGCGGCAATGAAGCCGCCCTTCAGCACCACGCTGGGCTTCACGCCGAAGAAGGCCGGCTTCCACAGCACCAGGTCGGCCCACTTGCCCACTTCCACGCTGCCCACCTCGTGTGCGATGCCGTTGGCCAGCGCCGGGTTGATGGTGTACTTGGCCACGTAACGCTTGACGCGGAAGTTGTCGTGCCGCGCGGTGTCGCCGTCCAGTGCGCCGCGCTGCCCCTTCATCTTGTGTGCCGTCTGCCAGGTGCGGATGATCACCTCGCCCACCCGGCCCATGGCCTGGCTGTCGCTGCTCATCATGCTGATGGCGCCCATGTCATGCAGCACGTCTTCGGCGGCGATGGTCTCGCGGCGGATGCGGCTTTCGGCAAAGGCCAGGTCTTCGGCGATGGAGGCGTCCAGGTGGTGGCACACCATCAGCATGTCGAGGTGCTCGTCGACCGTGTTGGCGGTGTAGGGCATGGTCGGGTTGGTGCTGCTGGGCAGAAAGTTGGCCTCGCCCACCACCCGCAGGATGTCGGGCGCATGGCCGCCACCCGCGCCTTCGGTGTGGAAGGCGCACAGCGTGCGGCCCTTGGTGGCGGCGATGGTGTCTTCGACGAAGCCGCTCTCGTTGAGCGTATCGCTGTGCAGCGACACCTGCACGTCGTGCGCTTCGGCCACCGCCAGGCACTGGTCGATGGCGCTGGGCGTGGTGCCCCAGTCTTCGTGCAGCTTCAGGCCGATGGCGCCGGCCTCGATCTGCTGGTGCAGTGCGTCGGGCCGGCTGGCGTTGCCCTTGCCCAGAAAGCCCAGGTTCATCGAAAAGGCTTCGGCCGCCTGCAGCATCAGCCGCATGTGCTCGGGGCCTGGCGTGCTGGTGGTGGCCAGGGTGCCAGTGGCCGGCCCGGTGCCGCCGCCCAGCATGGTGGTCACGCCCGAATACAGCGCCTCTTCGATCTGCTGCGGGCAGATGAAGTGGATGTGGCTGTCGATGCCGCCGGCGGTGATGATCATGCCCTCGCCGGCCAGGATTTCGGTGCCCGGACCGATGACGATGTCCACGCCCGGCTGCACGTCCGGGTTGCCCGCCTTGCCGACGGCCACGATGCGCTGGCACTTGATGCCGATGTCGGCCTTGACGATGCCCCAGTGGTCGATGATCAGTGCGTTGGTGATGACCAGATCAGCCGCCTCATGCGCCCCAGGGCCGTTGGGCGCCTGGCTTTGCCCCATGCCGTCGCGGATGGTCTTGCCGCCGCCGAACTTCACCTCCTCACCATAGCCCCCGGCACGCAGGGTGAAGTCGTCTTCCACCTCGACCACCAGCGCGGTGTCTGCCAGCCGCAGCCGGTCGCCAACGGTGGGGCCGTACATCTCGGCGTAGGCACGTCTGCTGATGGTTGCCATGGTCAAGCCTCCCGCCGGGCCGCCCCAAGGGAGGCTTGCGCCCCCTCGGGCGGCTGAGCCCGCGCACCAGGGCCCGGAAGGGGCCTGGTGGCTGGCGAAGGCTGGCCGGCATGCAGGTCGGCCAGCAGCGAACGACTGGGCGCGTGGGGGTGCATCAGAGTTTTCCCTGGATCAGGCCGCAGAAACCCCAGACGGCGCGGGCACCGGCATAGTCCACCAGGTCCACCGTGCGCTGCTGGCCGGGCTCAAAGCGCACTGCAGTGCCGCTGGCGATGTTCAGCCGCATGCCGCGGGCGCTCTCGCGATCAAAGCTGAGTGCCGCGTTGGTCTCGGCAAAGTGGTAATGCGATCCCACCTGGATCGGCCGGTCGCCGGTGTTCTGAACCACCACGGTGTGGGTGCGGCGGCCGGGGTTCAGGGCGTGGTCGGCACCGTCGATCAGCAGTTCGCCGGGAATCATGCGCCGGCCCTCACTTGCGGCGGGCCAGCCACCAGCCCACGGCGGCCACGGCGGCCAGCACCAGGGCCACATCACCGATGTGCCAATGCGACAGCCCGGGCAGACCATGGCCTTCGTGGGCCCAGGCCAGGCCGGCACCGCCCAACAGCGCCAGGGTCGACAAATGCTTGATCATGGTGTGTTCCAGTCGTTCAGGAGATTGGTTGGTGCACGGTCACCAGCTTGGTGCCATCCGGGAAGGTGGCCTCGACCTGGATCTCCGGCACCATCTCGGCCACGCCGTCCATCACATCGGCGCGGTTGAGCACGGTCTTGCCATCGCTCATCAGCGCGGCCACGGTCTTGCCGTCACGCGCGCCTTCCATGATGGCGGCGGTGATCAGCGCCACCGCCTCGGGCACGTTGAGCTTCAGGCCGCGGGCCTTGCGGCGCTCGGCCAGTAGCGCGGCGGTGAAGATCAGGAGCTTGTCTTTTTCGCGCGGGGTCAGGTCCATGGGGATGTCTCAGCACATTTGGTGCCAAATGGTGCCAAATCGCGCCACAAATGTCGCCACCCCTGGCCGGCGGGTCAAGCCGGGTCGCCACCGGTTGACCGACCGCCGGGCTTGGACTGTCTGCAGCTTGTCACCATGCGCACCAGCGCCATGCAGGAATCACAGTGGCAGTCAGCATCGGGCGGGATCATCGCCGCAACCCGGCGGCAGCCGCAGCCAGAAGGGTTGCGCTGCCTGCAGCGTCAGCGTGCGCTGGCGTGATTGCCCGAGCTGGCGTGATTGCCCGAGCTGGCGGGGTTGCCCGAGCTGGCGGGGTTGCGCGAGCTGACGTGGTTGCGCGAGCTGGCGTGGTTGCGCGAGCTGGCGTGGTTGCGCGCGCTGAGCGCCGTGCCGGGCTGGTCTGGGATTGCGGCATCGGCTGCAGGCGAGGCGACCGTGGGCTGGTAGGGCATGCGCAGTTCCATGGCGCCGTCGGGCACCTGGTGCAGCCGGCCTTGCCACTGCAGCCAGATGCCGCCGGGCGGTGGGCGCAGGCCGGGCGACAGTTGCAGCAGCAGGATGTCGCCCTGGCGCTGCAGGCGGTAGCCCAGCGGGCCGTGCGCGGTGCCCATGCCCTGCACGCCCACCGGCCCGCTGTCCAGCCAGGCCGGCAGCACGCCGGCGGCCAGCACCAGGGCGGCGTCGCCATGGCGCTCATTGGCCAGCAGGTCCAGCGCCGAGCGGATGAAATCCGACGACACCCAGGCATGCGGCATGTCGCCGATGAAGCGCGGCTGGCGCGGCCGGCGCTCCACCACCTCGGCCCAGTGCTGCCAGCCGGCGGGGCGCTGGTCAGCGTGGAAGAAATCCAGCATCGCGTGGGCGCGCAGCGGCTGGCCCAGGCGCAGCAGGGCCGACACCGAGCGCAGCTCGTAGGGCGTGTATTCGTTCCAGTGGCTGCTGCCGATGCGGCGCTGCGCTTCATCCCACCAGCGCTGCCAGGTTGCCTCCAGTGCCGCGCGCGGCACCAGATCTTCAGCGCCGGCCGGGCTGAAGATGGCGGTGCTGGAGCTGGGGTCGAAATCACCCAGTTCGGCGGCACCTGGCAGGTGCGCAATGCGGTGCTGCGCCATGGCCTTGGCCAGCGACGCCCCCAGCTCCTGGCGGAATTCGTCGTGCTGGGCCGCCAGCTCGGCGGCGCGTGCGTCCAGGCCCAGTGCCGTGGCGAGTGCCTGCGCGTCACGCCAGCCGGCCAGGGCCCAGAAGTTGTCCCAGTAGCTGTGCATCGGCTTGGCCGAATAGCCCTCGTGGCTGATCGACGCCGGCATGGTGCCCCAGAACGCCTCGCGCCCTGGCTGGCGGTTGTCGGGGGTGCGCTCGCTCTGGCGCAGCTGCTCCTGGTAGCGGGCGGCGGCGTCCACCTGCGGCCACAGGCGCTGCAGCAGGGCGCGGTCACCGGTGTGGCGCCACAGCTCGGCCACGCTGTAGATGAACTGGCCATGGCTGTCGTTCTCGGCCACCGGGTCGGCGCCGCGGGCGTCCACGCAGCAGGGCACCTTGCCGTTGGCAAACAGGTGGCCGGCATACCAGGTGACGAAGTCGCGCGCCGCGTCCACCTCGCCCATGCGCAGCAGGCCGGCCACCATCATCGCGCCATCACGCACCCAGCTGCGGGCATAGCTGCGCGTGCCCGGTTGCAGGGCCGGGCCGTCACGCGACATCAGGATGTGCGACACACCGGCGCGCAGGCTGTCGTGCAGCCACTGCGCCTGCGGCGGCAGGCTGAACTGCAGTGTGTTGAGGCGGGCATGCCAGGTGGCAGCCACCGCATCCAGCCGGGCGGCGGCGGCTGCGGCGTCACGCGGCGGCGGGGGCTGCCCGGCCAGCGGCAGCACCAGGGTGATGGTGCGTGCCTCGCCGGGCCCCAGGTCCATCGGCCAGTCCAGGCGCGCACTGGCCAGGCCTTGTGGGTCGGCCAGCTGGCGCAGCGGTACGGCGCCCGGGCCCAGCACATCGGCCTGGTCGAAGCCGGCGGCCTGCACCTTGGCCGGCGCATCCAGCGCCTGCAGCCAGGGTCGGCCATTGACCAGCAGGCTGCCGCCCTGCCACTGCAGCTGCCGCACGGTCGCCACGCCGCCGGGTGTGTTGAGGAACTGCTGCGGCGGGTTGACCTGCCAGGGCCGCAGCAGCAGCGCCAGGGTCAGGCGCTGCGGCCGGTCGGCCGGGTTGTGCAGCGTGTAGCGCATGATCAGCTGGGCCTGCTGGCGGTTGCCATCGGCGCCGGCCTCCACCGTCAGGCCGAAGGCCGGGTGGCGCCAGGCCACCGTGGGCAGCGGCAGATGGCCCTGGCGCAGCGTGGTCTGGCGTTCACCCCGGGCCTGCACCTCGGCCCAGCCCAGCACGCGGCCCTGCGCGTCCAGCACCACCGGCTCCAGCGACGGCCCGCCGCGCTGCGGCTCCACCGCCCCGTCTTCGCTCAGCAGCGCCGCGCTGGCACCGCCGCCGTCGGTGCCCACCAGCGTCCAGTAGTTCTGCTCACCGTGCAGCGCGCGGGGGTGGTGGCTGCGCGGCGCCTGCGCCGCCAGCGCCGCCAGCATGGCGTTGCGGTCGGGCCAGTCGGCAGGCGACGGTGCGCGCAGGTCCAGCGCCCGGCTGGCGCCGGTGATGCGGATGTGGCGCGCCGCACTGTCGGGCAGCCACAATCCCTGCCAGTCGCGCGCGCCAGGCGCCAGGCGGTGCAGCGTGCGCCAGCGCATGCCGTCGTCACTGGCTTGCACGACGGCAGCGCTGCGCCGGCCGGCGCCCCAGCGCCACAACAGGCCGTTGAACTCCTGCACGCTGTTGAACGACAGCATGCTGTCCGCTGCGCCCTGCTGCAGCACTGGTTCGGCTGCGGCCGGCGGTGGCGGCAGGGTGTGCAGCGTCAGCCGCTCCATGCACACCTGGCCGGCACCGCCGCCGCTGCCGCTGGCCACCACCAGCTCGATGGCAGCGGTGCGGCGCAGCTGCTTGTCGTCGGCCGGTCCCCAGGCAAAGCTGATCTGGCGCTGGCGGATGGCCAGGTCGGTGGCGCGCGCCGGCGGGGTGAACTCGGGCCACTGCCGCCACCACACGTTGTCGCCGCTGGCATCGACGAACTTCAGCTGCAGCGCATTGGCCGCACCGCTGCCACGCAGGCGCAGGGTGAAGCCGTAGTGCGCCGGCAACGCCAGCGCCAGGGTGCGGCGCGCCACCGCATAGCCCGAGACGCGGCCGAAATCGTAGTGCAGGCACAGGCCGCCGCGGCCGTCGGCCTGCACCCGCGCCATCACCTGGTCGGACGCGGTGGCCTGCCAGCGGCCGGCGTCGCGCATGTCGTCGAGCACCACGCTGGTGGCTGCCGGGGGCGCTGACGGCGCTGGTCGGGCCTGTGCGGTTGCCGCTGCGCACAACAGCACCGCCATGCCCGCACACCTTGAAGCCCACCGCCTCATTTCACGCTGCCCATCAGCAGGCCCTGCATGTAGTGCTTCTGCAAACCCAGAAATAACAGCAGCACCGGCAGCACCGTCACCACCGCACCGGCCATCATCAGTTCGCCGTCGGCCACATGCTCGCGCGCCAGCGAGGCCACCGCCACCGGCAGGGTGTGCAGCTGGGCGTCGGTCAGCACGATCAGCGGCCACATGAAGTCGTTCCAGCTGCCCAGGAAGCCGAACACCGCCAGCGTGACGATCACCGGCTTGAGCAGCGGCAGCACCACCATGCGGAAAATGCGCCACTCACCCGCGCCGTCCATGCGCGCGGCCTCCAGCAGCGCGTCGGGCAGGCTCAGCGCGTACTGCCGCACCAGATAGATGCCGAACACCCCCGCCAGCCCCGGCAGCACCACGCCGGCCCAGGTGTTGACCAGGCCCATCTGCTTGAGCATCAGGAACAGCGGCATCATCGCCACCTGCCCGGGGATCACCAGCGCGGCCAGCAGGGTCTGGAACAGCCGGTCGCGGCCGCGGAACTTCAGCTTGGCGAAGGCGTAGCCGGCGGTCAGGTTGAAGGCCAGCGAGCCCAGCGTGACGGCGCTGGCCACCAGCAGGCTGTTGGCGAAGTAACGCACGATGCCGGTCTGCTCCAGCAACTGGCGGTAGTTGTGCAGCGTGGGGGACGCCGGCAGCAGTGGCGGCGGCAGGCTGTTGGATTCACCCGGCTGCATGAACGACACGCTCAGCATCCACAGCAGCGGGCCCAGCGCAAACACCGCCGCCAGCACCAGCGCGGCATTGACCCACAGCGCCATCGGCGACCAGCGCGCCGTCATGCGTGCACGCTCACAACATGGTCGGCATGGCGCTGCCCTGATGCCGTTGCGCTCATGCCGCTGCAGCTCGCTCGCCGCGCCGGCCCAGCCGCAGCAGGCCCTGGGTGGCGACCACCATCAGCACGAACAGGATGAAGGCGATGGCCGAGGCCTGGCCCAGGTTCCACCAGCGAAAGCCCTCTTCGTACATCAGGTACAGCACCGACACCGTGCTCTGCAACGGCCCGCCCTGGGTCATCACATAGGGCTCGGCAAACAGCTGGAAGTAGCCCGCCAAGGTCAGCACGCTCACCATCAGCAGCGTGGGCCCCAGCATCGGCAGGGTGATGTAGCGCAGCAGCGCCCAGCGCCGCGCGCCGTCCAGCCGCGCGGCCTCGTACAGCTCGTCGGGGATGGCCTGCAGCGCGGCGATGAAGATGATCATGTTGACGCCGAAGTTCTTCCACACCGCCAGCACCACGATGGCGGGCATGGCCCAGCGCGGGTCGCCCAGCCAGTCCACCGCATCCAGGCCCAGGGCGCCCAGGCCGCTGTTGATCAGCCCGTAGCGCACATGGAACAGGTAGCGCCAGATGATGGCCACCGCCACCAGCGTGGTGACCACCGGCGCAAACAGCGCCGTGCGGAAAAACGGCTTGAAGCGCGCCAGCGGTGACTGCAGCAGCAGCGCGCAGCCGAGCGACAAGGCGATGGACAGCGGCACGCCCAGCACCACGAACAGCAGGGTGTTGCGCAGCGCCTGCCAGAACAGCGGCAGCGTGAGCACATGGGCGTAGTTGTCCAGCCCGGCCAGGCGCAGGTTGCGCCAGTCGGCCAGCGCATACAGGTCGAAGTCGGTCAGGCTCAAGCCCAGGCCGATGGCCACCGGCAGCGCGAAGAACAGGCCGATGATGGCCAGCGCCGGAGCGACGAAGCTCCAGGCCACCAGGCGTTTGGCGAGACTGCGGCGGTTCATGGGTGCACCCTGGGGCCTGCTGCCCGTCCCGCCCAGCGGGAATGGTCCCCTTCGGGCGGCCAGGCGCATTTCATGCTGCAGCCTTGCGCGCCAGCATCCAGCGCCGCTTTTCCAGAAAGCCGTCCACCCGCGCATCCAGGGCGGTGGCCATGGCCAGTGGCGCCTGGCCCCGCACCACCGCGCGCTGGGCCAGCAACTGCATCTCCTGGGCGATGCGCTCCCACTCCGGCACGGCCGGTGTGGGGCGCACCTGCTCCAGCTGGGTGGCAAAGGCGCGGGTGCGTGGCTCGTCGACCAGCCGCTGGCCGGCGGCATCGGCGCGCTGCCAGGTGCTGCGCCGTGGCGGCAGGTTGCCGGTCAGCGCATGAAAGCGCTGCTGCACCGCCGGCTGC
>JBBRJU010000064.1:0-8342 GCA_038218895.1 Burkholderiales bacterium | reverse complement strand
AGGTGGTGCGCCAGGCGCTGCACAACCTGCCGTTTCTGGTGATGTCGGGCGCCTACTTCGTGTGCGGCATGCAGCTGGTGTTTCTCACGACCCATCTTCCGGCCTACCTGGCGATCTGCGGCATGGACCCGATGCTCAGCGCCCAGGCGCTGGGCATGATCGGCGGCTTCAATGTGCTGGGCAGCCTGTTCTTCGGCTGGGCCGGCGGGCGCTGGAACAAGCAGCTGCTGCTGGGCCTGCTCTACTGCACACGCTCGCTGGTGCTGGCGGGCTACTTCATCGCCGCACCCACGCCCACCAGCACCCTGGTGTTTGCCGCCATCATGGGCTTCTTGTGGTTGGGGGTGGCGCCGCTGGTGGCCGGCAGCGTGGCCGAGATGTTCGGCCTGCGCTGGCAGGCCATGGTGCAGGGCCTGGCCTTTTTCAGCCACCAGATGGGCAGCGTGCTGGGCGCGTTCGGCGGTGGCCTGCTCTATGCCTGGCTGGGCAACTATGAACTGGCCTGGCGCATGGGCGTGGGCCTGGGCCTGGTGGCCGGGCTGGTGCAGATGGCGGTGGCCATCGGCCGCCCGCCACCCGCAGCCGGGCGGCTGGCCCCGGCATGACCCAGCAGCCGATGTGCCGCCGGGCCCGCGTCCGGCGCCATCAGGCCGCTGCGGCTTGGTCCATGAACACGTCGTCCAGGCTGACGTCGTGCAGGCGCAAGCGGCGGCCGGTGGGTACCAGGCCCAGGCACTCCAGCGCATTGGCCGCGCGGTTGTAGTCGTCCAGGCCGAAGGCCCGGGCGACGCGGTAGACCTGGCCGTTGCGTGCCAGGATGCCCAGGTTCAGGGCGATGCCGCCGCCGGTCAGCAGGTCGGCCTCGGGCCGCAGGGCCTGCACGATCTGCGTGTCATTGGGCAGCGGTGGAACTTGGTCGATGACCCAGGTGTGCATGGTGTGGGTGCCTCCGTGCATGGGTGGTGGTGCCTGCCGGCCTGTGGGCCCGCAATCCATCTACAACCAAGCCAGTTTCGGGCCAGCACCGCCGCCTGGGTTGTGACCAGGCGCACAGGTTTCCAGTGCGCTCTGATCCGCTCAGGTGCGCTCAGGTGCGCAGGGTCAGCCCACCGTCGGCCACCAGGCCATGGCCGGTGATGAAGTCGGCCTCGTCGCTGGCCAGCAGCAACACCGACCGCGCCATGTCGATCGGCTGGCCCAGGCGGCGCAGCGCCGCCTTCTTGGCCCAGATGGCGCGGATCTTCTCGTCCTGGAAGCTGGCCGCCGTCATGCCGGTGTGGATGGCGCCGGGCAACAGGTAGTTCACCGTGATGCCGTACTTGCCCAGCTCCAGCGCCAGGGTCTTGCTGAGGCCGGCCACCGCATGTTTGCTGGCGGTGTAGGCGCTCAGGCCGATGTCGGTGCGCTCGGCCATCACGCTGGCGGTGTTGATGATGCGGGCCCGGCCGGTGACCGCTGCACGCGCGCGCAGCGCCGGGATGGCGGCGCGGCAGATGCGGAACACCGCGCGGGTGTTGACGCTGAAGACGCGGTCCCAGTGTTCGTCGGTGCTGAGCTCACCCAGCGCGTTGTACGAGACACCGGCGTTGTTGAACAGGATGTCCAGCGCCCCGCCGCCGGCGGTCAGCGCAGCGGCCAGGATATTGGCGGGTGCGTCGTCGGCGGCCACATCCTGTTCCAGCGGAACGATGCGGTCCAGCCCGGCATGCACCGTGCCAATCGCGCTGCCTGGCCGGTCCACCGCCAGCACGGTGGCGCCTTCGGCGGCAAACAGCTGGGCGGTGGCCTGGCCGATGCCCGAGGCGGCACCGGTGACGATGGCCGTCTTGCCGGCCAGGCGTTGCAGGGGCGTGTGCATGCGGTGGTCTCCAGGGGTGGTGGTGCGGCGATGATCAACCGCGCCACGCCACATGGCTTGCGCCGAGGTGACACCGGCCCATGCACGGGCCGAAGCACGACGACCCGAGCGGCCCCGATCGCCCCGCCGCTGCGGGACTCGGTGCAGGCTCAGCCGGCGGCCAGCATCGCCCCGCAGGCGCGCCACCGGCCCTGCGACTTGGCCTGGTACAACTGGGCGTCGGCGGCGCGCAGCAGCGCGGCGGCGCTGCCACTGGCCTGTGGCGGCTTGCTGCAAACGCCCAGGCTGGCGGTGACCACCGGCGCGGCGGCTGAATCGGCATGCGCGACGGCCAGCGCCGCGACGGCGTCGCCGAGCTGGCGCGCCACCGCCATGGCCCCGTCCAGCGGCGTCTCGGGCAGCAGGCAGACGAACTCCTCGCCGCCATAACGCGCCAGCACGTCGGCCGGCCGCTTCAGCGCCTGGCGCAGCGCGCCAGCCACACGGCGCAGGCAGTCGTCGCCCGCCTGGTGGCCGTAGTGGTCGTTGAATCGCTTGAAGAAGTCCACGTCCAGCAGCACGATGCTGAGTGCGGTGGTGTTGCGCACGGCGCGCGCCCACTCGCTGGCCAGACGCTCGTCGAAATAGCGGCGGTTGCGCACGCCGGTCAGCCCGTCCATGTAGACCCACTCGCGCAGCAGGTCGGACTGCGCCTTCAGCGTGAGATGGGTCTTGACGCGGGCGCGCACCACCTTCGGATTGATCGGCTTGCGGATGAAATCCACCGCGCCCAGCTCCAGCCCCAGGGTTTCTGCGGCCTCGTTGTCGTGCGCGGTGACGAAGATCACCGGGATGTCGCGGGTCGCGGGGTCGGCCTTCAGGTGGTGGCAGACCTGATGGCCGTCCATGCCCGGCATCACGATGTCCAGCAGCACCAGGTCGGGCAGCTTGGCAGTGGCAATCTTCACGGCCTGTTCGCCGCTGGTGGCCATCAGCACCTGGTGGTCGGCGCTGAAGACCTGGTACAGGGCCTGGATGTTGGCCGGCTGGTCGTCGACCACCAGCAGGCGCGGCTGGCGCTGCTGCAGGCCCAGTTCGGGCAGGTCTCTTGCACGCATCGTCTCAGGTCTCCACAAACAGGCGCTGGCACAGGCCGGCGGCGCGCTCGAAGTCGAGCGCTGAAACAGCATCTTCGAGCTCGGCCAGGCCCGGCCAGAGCCGGTCGCCAGCTTGCTGGCGCAGCGCGGCGACAAGCTCGGTGGCCCGCATGTCCGACTCGGCCAGCAGCCCTGCCAGCGTCGCCAGCCTGGCGCGCAGCGCCTCGCGTGTGACGACCTGGGCGACATCGGTGGCATGGGCGGCTGGCGCGGAACCGCCGGCGTCCAGCTGCGCCAGCAGTGCGGCGAGCGCCGGGCTGGCCGTGGTGATGGCGGTCGTGATGGCGGCAGTGATGGCGGCAGTGATGGCCATGGTGACAGCCGTCGTGACGGCCGTGCAGCGCACGCTGTGCACATCGGCCGAAGCAGGCCCTGCAGGCGCGGCCGCCACCCCGTCGGCCAGCCGCTGCTCGCACTGGGCTGCGCAGGCCGACAAGGCCGTCGCCCCCAACGTGGCGGCCAGGCCCTTCAGCGTGTGTAAGGTGCGCACAGCGGCGGCCAGGTCGCCGTCGTCCAGCTGCCGGGCCAGCGCCGCCGGCGTGGCGCCGAGGTCGCCGATGAAGCCACGCAGCAGCCGCGCATAGACCGGCTGCTTGCCACCGAGCCGGCCCAGCGCTGCCGCCAGATCGACCTGGGCTGCGGCTGCGGCTGCGGCCAACGGGGCGGGCAGGGCTGACAGGGCAGACAGAGCGGACAAGGCGGACAAGGCGGGTACGGCCGGGCTGGCCGCTGCGGCCGGGCTGGCCTGGGAGGCTGGGCTGACCGGGGCCAGCCAGGCTGCGGGCGTGTGTACCGCGCCAGTGGCCGGCAGCGCCAGCGGGCCGGCGCTTGCCGCGCGCCCGCTCAGCCGCAGCAGCAGCGCCACCAGGCGGTCCAGGTCGAAGGGCTTGCCGACATGGTCGTTCATGCCGGCGGCCAGGCAGGCCTCGCGGTCGCTGGCCATCGCATTGGCCGTCATCGCCACGATCGGCAGCGTGGCCAGGCCCAGACCGAGGTCCTGGCGGATGCGCGCCGTCGCAGTGAAGCCGTCCATCACCGGCATCTGCAGGTCCATCAGCACGATGTCGAACGGCAGCGCCGCAGCGGCCACCGCCTCCACACCCTGCTGCCCGTTGCAGGCGATCTGCACGCTGGCGCCCTCGTCTTCGAGCAGCTCGCGGGCGACTTGCTGGTTGTTGGCGTTGTCTTCGACCACCAGCAGGCGCAGCCCCTGCAGCCGCGCGGGCTGCCCCGCCGCAGCGGCGCGCGCCGGCAAGGACGGGTGTGGCTGGCCTTGGCCCCGGCGCGCGTCGACCACGGCGTCGAGCAGCATCGACGCAGTCACCGGCTTGACCAGGAAGCCGTCGAGCAGCGCCTGGTCGCCAGCGCTGCGCGCCTCGAACTTTTCGCGGCCGTGGGCGGTCACCATCACCAGCAGCGGCGACCCGGCCGCCAGGCCGCCGCTGCGGATGCGCTGCGCCGTCTGCCAGCCGTCCAGGCCAGGCATCTGCCAGTCGATGAAGACGGCATCGTGCTGCCGGCCCTGTGCCTGGGCCGCAGCCAGCTGCGCCAGCGCCGCCGCGCCGTCGCTGGCAGTGTCGACTGTCCAGCCCAGGCCCGCGCCCATCTCCTGCAGCAGCGCGCGGGCGGTCGGGTTGTCGTCGACCACCAGCATGTGCATGCCGCGCACGGCGGCTGCCGCCCGGTCGGGCCCGGCACCGCGGTCTGCCGCTGCGCCACCGTCTGCCGCCCCGGCGGCATCCTCGGCGAGGTCTTCAACAGCCCAGGGCAGCGTCAGCGTGAAGTGAAAGCGGCTGCCGCGCCCCGGTTTGCTGTCGACCTGCAGATCACCACCCATCAGCGCCACCAGGCGCTGGCTGATGGCCACACCCAGCCCGGTGCCGCCGAAGCGCCGCGTGGTGCTGGCCTCGGCCTGGGTGAAGCCGCTGAAGATGCGCGCCTGGTTCTCCGGCGCGATGCCGATGCCGGTGTCACGCACGGCTATGCACAGCGTCAGCGTGTCGGCACTGCGGGCCAGCGCCCGCACCGACACGACCACCTCGCCCTCGGCGGTGAACTTCACCGCATTGCCGCCCAGGTTGATCAGCACCTGCTGCAGCCGCATCGCGTCGCCGAGCAGCGGACGCGCCAGGCCGCGGTCGATGTCGAACAGCACCTCCACCGGCTTGCTGCCGACGCTGGCCGACAGGATCACGCCCAGGTCGCGCATCACCTGGTCGATGCGGAAGGGGTGCGGGTCCAGCGTCATCTTGCCGGCCTCGACCTTGCTGAAGTCGAGGATGTCGTTGAGCAGTCCCAGCAGCGAGCGCGCCGCGCCCTCGGTCTTGCCGGTGTAGTCGGCCTGGCGTGGCGACAGCCCGCTGCGCTTGAGCAGCGCCAGCATGCCGAGGATGGCGTTCATCGGCGTGCGGATTTCGTGGCTCATGTTGGCCAGGAACTGGCTCTTGGCCAGGCTGGCCTTCTCGGCCAGCAGCTTGGCCTCGGCCAGCGCCTGCTGCTGCGCGCGCTGCTCGGTCACGTCGACATAGGCAATGACCACGCCCAGGCCGTCGTGCCGCACCGGCATCGCACTGACCGACAGCCAGACCTGATGCTGCGGTGTGACGACCTGCATCAGTGCGCCGTCGACCACGGCATCGTCCTGCAGCGCCCGCACGCTGGCGAACTCTTGCGGCGGCATCGGCGTGCCGTCCTCGCGCAAGACCTGCCAGGCGCTGGCGTCGTGGCTGCGTGCCAGGTGCTCGGCCTTGCTGATGCCCAGCAAGCGCTCTGACGCCGGGTTGCAATCGATGATCCGGCCCTGCGGGTCGGTCAGCGTGATGCCCACCGGCAGGATGTCGTAGATGGCCTGCAGTCGGGCCAGCGCCCGGCTGGCGTCCTGCGACGCCTGCTCCGCGCGCTGCGTCGCCTGCATCAGCGCGCTGATGTCGATGCGGAAGCCGACGATGTGGCCGTCAGGCAGCTTGCGCTCGACGATGCGCAGCGTGCGCCCATCGGCCAGCGGCTGCAGCACCGTGGTGTTGGCCGCCTGGTGCCGCGCCACGCGCTCGGCCACCCAGGCGTCGACCCGGCCCACGGCCTCGGCATAGTTGCCGCGCTCGGCGCCCGCCCGCGCCAGGGACGCGAAGCTGATGCCGGGCACCACCAGATCGGCAATGCCGGCGTAGACATCACGAAAGCGCTGGTTGCACAGCACCAGCCGGTCGTCGGGGTCGAACAGCACGAAGGCTTCGTCGAGCGCGTCGATCGCGCCGCGCAGCAGTGCGCTGCTGCGGCGGGCCTCGTCTTCGGCGCGGCGGCGCGCGCTGATGTCGGTGTAGGTGGTGATGAAGCCGCCGCCCGGCAGCGGGGCGCCACGCACTTCCAGCGCCAGGCCGTCGGCGTTGATGCGCTCCAACTGGTGCGGCGCCGGCCCGCTGGCGCGGTCGACGATGGACCGGACTTGCGCCTCCAGCGCTTCGTGGTCTTGCAGCACGCCATAGTCGCCGCGCCCGGCGTTGAAGCGGATCACGTCTTCAAAGCGCGTCTGCCCGGCCCTTGCCAGCGCGGCGGGCAGCCGCAGCAGCTCGGCGTACTGGCCATTGCACAGCACCAGGCCGAGGTCGGCGTCGAATACCGTCAGCCCGCAGGGCAGGTGGTCGATCACGCTTTGCAGCAGCCCGCGCTGGCGCTCGACCGCGTTGGCCATCTCGCGCCTTGCGGTGATGTCCTGAAACGCACCGACCACGCGCACCGGTTGGCCGTCGGCCTGCTCGGCCTCGCCGATCACCCGCACCCAGACCGACCGCCCCGTCGCCGTGGTCAGTGGCAATTCGAGGTCGAAGCCCTCCCCCGAGTCGATGCTGTGCTGCACTGCGGCTGAGACCAGCGGCCGCGCCTCGGCAGTGAAATAGCCCACCGCCTCGTCGAGCGTGGGCAGGTGGCCTGGCGGCAGGTCGTGCATGCGGCAGGTCTCGTCCGTCCAGGCGACCTGCCGCGTCGCCAGCGCCAGCGTCCAGCCACCCACGCCGCCGATGCGTCCGGTCTGGCTCAAGAACAACTGGCTGGCGCGCAGCGCTGCCTCGGCCAGCTTGCGCTCGGTGATGTCCATGTGCGTGCCGGCCATCCAGCGCGGGCGGCCGTGGTCGCTGCGGCTGAACAGCTTGCCGCAGACCAGCACCCAGACCCAGTGCCCGTCCTTGTGGCGCATGCGCGCCTCACAGACGTAGGCCTCGCTCAGGCCGTCGAAATGGCGCTCGAGCAGCATCGACGACTGGCGCAGGTCATCGGGGTGGGTGAAGCGGGACCAGGTCTCGATGCTGGTCGGGCCGAGATCGGCCAGCGTGTGGCCGACGATCTGCGCCCAGCGTTCGTTGAACAGCGTCTCGCCGGTCTCGACATTCCACTCCCAGGTGCCGACCTGCGTGCCCTCGATGATGTTGGCCAGGCTGCGGCGCTGCCGCTGGAGTTCCCGTTCCGCCTGCTTGCGCTCGGTGATGTCGAGCTCGATGGCCATGAAGCCCACATGGGTGCCGGTGTCGTCGCGCAGCGGCTGGATCTCCAGCGAGAGCCAGTGCAGCCGGCCGTCCTTGGCCCGGTTGAGGATCTCGCCGTTGAAACCCTGGCGCGCGTCCAGCGCCTCGCGCAGCCGCTGCACGGTGGCCGGGTCGGTGGTCTCGCACTGCAACATCTCGACCAGCGGCTGGCCGATGGCTTCGGCAGCGGTGTGGCCGGCAATGCGCTCGAAGCCTGCATTGACCCAGGTGATGCGGCGGTCGGGCCCGGTGATGACCACCGCGTTGGCGCTGCGCCGGGCCGCCAGGGCCAGGCGGCCCAGGTCGGCGGTCATGGCCTGCGCCAGCGCTTCGGCACGGCGCCGGCCAGTGGCCTGCTGGTGCAGCAGGCCGGCCAGCAGCAGGCTGGCCGCCAGCGTGCCGGCGAAGACGAGCCATGGCGCGTGCATCTGGTTCTGCGCCTCGAAGGCAGGCGTGCTGCGCACACGCAGAGAAACCAGCCGCCCGGGCAGTCCGACGACGGTCGCGGCCTCGAAACGCGCCAGGTGCCCGCGTTCGGCCGCGTCGCGGGCCGAGTCGAACATCGGCGGTCCGTCGGGCGTGCCGCTCGCGGTGTCGAACAGTTCCACCCGCAGCTGGCCCGCATCGACATCGCTCAAGCTGCCGAGCAGCTCGGCGAACACGATCGGCGCGTAAAGCAGCCCGCGCAGGCTGCGCTGCCGCGGCGGCAGGTCGCTGCGCTCGTCTGCATACACCGGCATGAACAGCAGCGCGCCAGGGCTGCGCCGTTCGTCCTGCACCAGCGTGACGGCGCCCGACAAGCTCGGCTCGCCGGTGTCGAGCGCCTGGTGGATG
>JBBRJU010000063.1:0-8350 GCA_038218895.1 Burkholderiales bacterium | reverse complement strand
AGCGCAGGCGGTAGATGCGCTCTTGCATCGGTGCCAGCTTGCGCAGATCGTCGATGTCATAGCTGCGCGGCTTGGCCACTGCACCTTCGACCACCACCGTCCAGGGGCGGGTTTTCAGGCTGCCGGCGTTGCGTGCCGGGTCGGCCTTGTCGGTGCCGAATTCATAAAAATTGTTGTAGGTGGTCGACAGCCCCTTGGGCGTGATGGCGTCCATCACATTGGCGCCGACCACCGTGCTCTTGCCGCCTGGCAGCGGTGCGCCCTTGGCAATGGCCTGCGCCAGCGCGTCGCGGCCAGCCCAGCCCGCCAGGCCGACACCCAGCGCGCCGGCCGACAAGCTGCGCAGCCAGTCACGCCGGCCTTCATAGGTGGCGCGTGGGGTGATCTCGGACGCAATGGCGTGGTCGAAGCCGCGGTCGTGGCGGAAGTGCATCGGGAATCTCCAGGTTGCTGCCGGTTGGTCGGCGGCAGGTGTCGGACCTTACGCGGCACGGCGCAACCCGGATGCCACCATGGGCAAGCGGCTTGTCAAAGTTCGCCGTCGCTGTGCAGGCCCGACAGGACCAGGCTCACGCCCAGGAAGGCGAAGGCGGCGACCACCAGCCCACCCAGCGCCCACCCGGCCAGGTCGCCGTCGGTCTTGTGGTGGAAGAACTTCAGCGCCTGCGCACGCACGCTTTGCTTGTCACTGCGCAGCGCAACCAGGATCTTGGCTGCGTAGCGGCCGATGCACAGGCTGGTGCCAGTGACCAGGAAGGCCAGACCCCGAAGCAACCACCCGGCGCTGCAGACATTGCAGCGCCCGACCCGGCCGACCACCTCGGCCCGGAACGGCCCGGACTGATTGCCGTGGTAGTTGCCGTACGAGTTCAACGGCCCGTTCTGCTTGACCTGCCTGCCGATGACCGAATGGGCCACCCCAACCGGCATCTCAGCGCAGGCCGGCGATGTAATCGCTGACAGCCGTGATTTCCTTGTCGCTCAGGCGGGCGGCAATGGCCATCATCTGGGCCGAATTGCCGCGGGCACCCGAGCGGAAGGTGATCAGCTGGGATTCGGTGTATTCAGCATGCTGGCCACCTAGGCGGGGGTACTGGTCGGGCATGCCCGCGCCTGTGGGCGTGTGGCAGCCGGCGCAGGCGGGCACCTGCTTGGCGGCAATGCCGCCGCGGTAGATCTTCTCGCCCAGGGCCACGCTGTCCTTGTTGCGGGCGGCGCCCGCCACCGGCGGCTTGCTGTTGTAGAACGCGGCGATGTTGACCATGTCCTCGGGCGTGAGCGCGGCGGACATGCCCTGCATGATGGCGTTGACGCGCTTGCCGGCCTTGAACTCGGTCAGTTGCTTGACGAGGTAGGCGCTGTGCTGGCCCTGCAGGATGGGGTTGGCCGGCAGGCCGCGGGTGCCGTCGGCGCTGTGGCAGGCCATGCAGGTGGCTGCGCTCTCCTGTCCCTTGACCAGATCGGCCTTGGCCGGAGCAGGGGACCCGGCAGCAACAGCCGGCAGCGCGAATGCGGCAGTGAGCAAACCAACGGATGCGGCCGTTGCAACATTGGCGGCCAGAGCGAGCAGCGACTTCATGTCGAGGAACCTTGAATGGGGTAAACCCGTCGATTTTACAATGCTCCATGAACCCCAATGCTGACGCCCGGAAATCCGGAGCCGACACCGCGACAGACCCGGCCATGCGCGAGGCCCTGTCCTGGACCCAGAGTGCGCGTTTTCTCACCACCGCCAGCCTGCTGAACCAGCTGCCGCCACCCGGCCTGCCCGAGGTGGCGTTCGTCGGCCGCAGCAATGCCGGCAAATCCACCGCGATCAATACGCTGGCGCAGCACCGGCGCCTGGCATTCGCGTCCAAGACGCCAGGCCGCACCCAGCACATCAACCTGTTCGAGCTGGGCCCGGCCGACGCGCCCGATGCCCGCTGGGCCGACCTGCCCGGCTACGGCTATGCCGCAGTGGCGCGTGGTGCCAAGCTGCGCTGGCAGCAGGTGATGGCCGACTACCTGGCGCACCGCCATGCGCTGGCCGGCATCGTGATGATGGTCGACAGCCGGCATGGATTCACCCCGCTCGACAAGCAGCTGCTGGAATTTGTGTCGCAGCGCGTGGGCACCGGCGAGGTGAAGCTGCTGGTGCTGCTGACCAAGGCCGACAAGCTCAACCGCAACGAGGCCGCGAAATCGCTGGCCACGGCGCAGCAGGTGCTGGCCGACCTGGCCACCGACCATGCCGACATCAGCATGGTGCTGTTCTCGGCCCTGTCGCGCCAGGGCCTGGGTGATGCGGCGCTGGTGCTGCGGCAGTGGCAAGCCGCTGCGGTGCCGGCTGGCGGCGCCGAGGCGGAGCCCGGGGCCAGTGCCGATGCTGATGCTGATACTGATGCTGACGCTGATGCTGATGCTGACGCTGATGCTGACGCTGAGGCTGATGCTGATGCTGACGCTGATGCTGATGCTGATGCTGATGCTGATGCCGAGCCCGAGCCCGAGCCCGGCGCTGATCAGCCGCCGCTGTCGCCGGCTTGACGCCAGCCCGGTGGCGCAGCGCCGCACACTGCGGGGCATGCCGATCACCCAGTACGAGCTTGCTTTGCCGACCGGCGTCACGCTGGCATGCCGCGCCACCGGGCCAGCCGACGCGCCACGGCGCGCGGTGTTCCTGCACGGCTTTCCCGAGGCCGCGTTTGCCTGGGACGAGGTAACGCTGGCGCTGGCGGCGGCCGACCCCGGCCTGCGCTGCGTGGCACCCAACCAGCGCGGCTATGCCGGCAGCAGCGCGCCGGCTGAGATCAGCACCTACCGCGCCAAGCATCTGGTGGCCGACATCGCTGCGCTGATCGACAGCGTGGCCGGCCCCGGTGCGCCCATCGACCTGCTGGTGGCCCACGACTGGGGCGGTGGGGTGGCCTGGAACCTGGCCGCGCTGCTGCCGCAGCGCGTGCGCCAGCTGGTGATCATCAATTCACCGCACCCCGGTGCGATGCTGCGCGAGCTGCGCATCAGCGCCGAGCAGCGTGATGCCAGCCTCTACATGAACATGCTGATCCAGCCCGACGCCGCGCAGCGCCTGGCGGCCGACGACTTCGCGGCGCTGTTCGACAAGCTCGACCGCCTGGGCGGCCCGGCGGGCAGTGGCTGGCTGACGCCGGCGGTGCGGGCGCAGTACCGTGCGGTGTGGTCACAAGGGCTGGACGGGGCCTTGAACTGGTACCGCGCCTCGCCCTTGCGCCCACCCAAGGGCGCCGATGACCCGGCGCTGGCGGCCCTGGTGCTGCCGGATTCGGTGGTCAACGTGCGGGTGCCCACCACGGTGCTGTGGGGCATGGCCGACCAGGCGCTGCGCCCCGGCCTGCTCGACGGCCTGGACGCCTGGGTGCCCGGTGTGCAGATCCACCGCCACCCCGATGCCAGCCACTGGATCGTGCACGAGCATCCCGACTGGGTGGTCGGCCACCTGCGCCGCCTGCTGCCGGGCTGAAGGCGCGGCGGGCCGCGCGCCGGGCCGCGACCATGTCCACCGCCATGTCCACCGCCATGTCCACCGCCATGTCCGCTGACGTGCCCACCGACATGTCTACCGTCATGTCCACCGTCCTGTCCACCGACGTGCCCGCCGTCACGTCCCCGATCAGGGCCGGCCGATCGACAGCGCCAGCCCGGCCTGCCCCTGGGGCGCATAAGTCAGGCCGACATACAGCGGCCCGACGCCGGTGTCGGCGCCCAGGTAGACGCTCATGCCGGTGCGCAGGCCCGACAGCCTGACAGCGTGCCGGTCAAGCCAGGTGTTGCCGGCCTCCAGTGTGGCGCCGACAAAGAACCCGCGTGTGAGGGTGGGGGCCTGGCTCAGGCGGTGCATCCAGCCCAGGCGCAGCAGCAGCACGTGGTTGCCTATCAACTGGCCGTTCTGGTAGCCCGACAGGCGGTGGAAGCCGCCCAGGTTGTAGCGTGCCGCGCCGCCTTGGCTGCTCTGCTCGGCGGTCTGCACCAGGGCATGCAACTCCAGCGTGTGGCGGCCGAAGCTCCTGGCGGCCGTGGCCTCGGCCTCGGCGCGGTGGAAGCTGCCGCGCAGGTCACCGCTGCGCCGCCCGAGCCAGAACTCTGCAGACGCCCGGTAGCCCGACTGCGGGAAGTTGGCATAGTCCAGCTGGTCGACCACGGCGCGTGCACGCAGGGCGTCTTCGGTCCAGCTGGCGCGGCTGTTGCCGGCCACCTCGCCCGCTTCGCCTGACAGCAGCAGCAGCCGGTTGCCCAGCGTCAGCCGCGACCACCCGAGCCGCAGCGCGCCAAACTCGCCCCAAGGCTGGCCGATGTCCAGCCCGGCCACCCCGGTGGTGCGCCGGAAGGTGGCCAGCTCCTTGTCGCTGCCTGGCGCGTAGAGCATCAGCCGGCGGCGCTCCAGGCTGGCATAGCCGGCGACGAACCAGTCATTGGCGGGTGAATCGGTCCAGGCCAGCGGGTGGTACAGCTCGGTGAAGATGCGCGGCACTTCACCCACCTGCACCCGGTTGCGCCACTCGGTGCCGTTGCGGGTCAGCCAGTGGCTGTTGTGGCTGATCTTCAAGTTGAACGTGCTGCGGCCGCCGAAATCGGTGCTCAGATCCAGGCCCAGGGTCAGGTAGTTCGGGCCCCAGGGCTTGTCCTCCAGGTCGAACACCAGGGTCTCCCCGTCTTCCGGCCGGGCACCCTGCACCAGCAGGTAGTCGGTGCGGGTGTAGTCGCCGCCAGCAGCCAAACGGCCGGTGTCGCGCGCGGCGCGGGCGGGGTCGAAGCGGTCGCCGGGCTTGCTCTCCAGCAGCGGCAGCAGGCGGTCGGCGTTGGTGACCTGGGAGCCTTCGATGCGCACTGCCGCCAGGCGGATGCCGGTACTGGCCGGGCGCGGGTGGCTGGCGCGCCATTGCGCATAGGCCGCTGCGCCCAGCGCCAGCGGCGCCAGCCTGTCACTGCGCCCGCGGGCGCCGGCCGCGCCCAGGTCGAAGAAGCTGCCGGCCTGGTCGAAATCGCCCGACGTCAACGGCCCCAGCGCCGGCGCGATCAGCACATCGCCGGTGCGCAGCGTGGCCAGGCTGCGCTGCACGTTCTGCTCGGTCAGCAGGTTCAGCATCTGCGCCGTCAGGCCGACAGCGGAGCCCAGCGTCTCGCGCCCGCCCGGCGGTGTGCCGATGTTCACCGCGATCACCACGTCGGCACCCAGCGCGCGCGCCACGTCGATCGGCAGGTTGTTGACCAGGCCGCCGTCACCCAGCACCCGGCCGCCCACCTCCGTCGGTGAAAACACCCCGGGCACGCTCATGCTGGACCGCAGCGCCAGTGCCAGGTCGCCGCTGTCGAGTACCACAGCCGCGCCGCTTTCCATGTCGGTGGCCACCGCGCGGAACGGGATCGGCAGCTGGTCGAAGCGCCGCACATCGCGCACCGGCAAGGTGTAGCGGCGCAGCAGCGATTCCAGCCCGCGGCTGGAGACCGCGCTCAGCGGCGCCTGCAGCCCACCATTGCGCCAGCCCAGTTCCAGCAGCGGCGAGATTTCGAAGTCTTCTTCCTTGCGGCGCTGCGACAGCTGCTGGCGTGCCACCCGGCTGGTGAACACCTCGCCCCAGCGCACCGCACGCAGTTCGCGCTCCAGTTCGTCGGCGTGCATGCCGCTGGCATACAGCCCGCCGACGATGGCGCCCATCGACGTGCCGGTGATGACGTCGATCGGGATCTGCAGCTGCTCCAGCACTTTCAGCACGCCCACATGCGCGAGCCCGCGTGCACCGCCGCCCGACAGCACCAGGCCGATGCGCGGGCGGCCCAGCGGTGGCAATGGCGTTGCGGCCGAAGCCGAAGCCGAAGCCGAAGCCGAAGCCGAAGCCGAAGCCGAAGCCGAAGCCGCCACCGCCACCGCCACCGCCACCGCCACCGCCACCGCCACCGCCACCGCCACCGCCTGTGCCTGTGCCTGTGCCTGTGCCTGTGCCTGTGCCTGTGCCTGTGCCTGTGCCTGTGCCTGTGCCGCTGGCGCGCCATCTGGCGCCGCCGCATGCTGGGCCGACACCGGGCCACCCACACCCCACGCCACCAGCAAGCAGAACAACCGCCAAGGTCTACAGCCCACGCATCACCTTCTCGGCCGAGCGGCGCACCAGCGAGCGCACTTTGTGGGGGCGCGACAGGCCCTCGGCCTGCAGCCGTGCCATGGCGCGCTGGTGCACGGCGAACAGTTGCTCGGTCGCCGGCTCGCGCAGCAGGGCCAGGTCATGCTGGCCGTCTTGCCACAGTGACACCAGCATGCGGCGTTCACCCTGCAGATAGGCGCGCAGCGTGGCACCTGCCGGCAGGCCGATGCTGGCTTGCGCATCACCGGCTGTGGCGGGCGCGTCGGCCATCAAGGCGGCGGGCACGGTGTCGAGCGTGGCGATGTCCAGCGGCATCGCGCTGGTGGTGGCCGATGCCTGTTCAGCAGCGATGCGTTCCAGCTTGGCGATGGTGGGCTGGGCCGCTGCAATGGCTTGGTTGAGCGCGTGGCGTTGCGCGGCCAGCAGCCGCTCCAGCGCCCAGGCAAAGCCGTGGCTGTCGCGCAGGTCGGCACCGGCCAGGTGGTCGACCAGGTTGCGGCCCAGGCCGAGCAGGCGCATGCGCTGGGCGGGCGGGCACAGCGCAATGTCATCGGCCAGCTGGTCCATGAAGCGCCACACAGCGTGGTCGTAGCGGTCGAGCAGCGACGGGTCGCGCAGGGCGACGCGCAAGGCGGTGGGCTGCAGGCGTTGCATCAGCGCCACCGTGTCGGGCTCCAGTTGCAGGTCGACCTGGATGGCCTCGAACAGCCGCGCCAGGAGCTCGATCAGCTGCGGGTCGGGTCCGGCAGCGGCGGTGGGCGGGGCAGGGGCCGCAGCGGCCGCACCCGCTGCCGCAGCCATGCTGCGGCTGTGACCGGGTGCGCCTTGCAGCGGCCCGGGCATGCTGCCTTGCAGCGTGCGCAAGTCGTCAGGCACCAGGTAACGCGACGCGGTCTGCCCCCACGCCGTGCTGCCGCTGGTGACGATGGTGCGGTAGCTGGCCGGGACCACGCCCTGTTCTTCCAGCCGGCGGCAGGCGGCGGCATAGGCCCGCTGCAGGATGGTGGCCAGCGGTTTCGCGGCGTCCTGCAGGAAGGCGGCCATCAGCGGGCGGGCCATGGGCAGCATCTGCACACCTTCCCAGAGGGCGCGCACCATGCGCTCGGGCCGGAACGGGTTGGTGTCGCGCGAGACGTTGGCGTCGTTCACCAGGGCAGAGGTGTAGGTTTGCAGTTCGCGCAGCACGACTTCAGCCTGCGACTTCACAGCCTGGGTGCAGCGGGCGATCTCGATGTCGACCGCCACGTCGGCTTCGTCGATCAGCGCCAGCGACGGCGCGGCCACCTGCTGGGCTGGGCGTGCAGCAGGCCTGCTGGCAGCCTGCGCCGCAGCGGTGTGGCCGGGCTGCAGCAGGCGCAGGTCGTCATGCGCGCTCTTGCGCAGCACGGCCAGTGCCCGGGCGGTGAGTTCGTTGCGGTGCTGCTGCAGCACACGCGTGGGGTCGATGGCGCTGCTGCGGCCCTGGGTTGGCAAGCGCTGGCGCCAGCTCTGTTGCACCGCATCGATGACCAGGTCCAGGGTCATCGGCACGCGCAGCAACTCCTCGTTCACGAAGTCCTGCAGCGTTGGGCGGATGCGCATCCGCCAAGTATCGGTGGCCGGTTGCGGCCCGATCCGCAGCAGTGGCCGGAAATGCACCCGGAATTGCACCGCGCGTCGATCAATCGACAGCGGCTGGCCTCGCCAATGAAAACGGGCCACCCGAAGGTGACCCGTTGCTGTGCCAGTCGGTGGCCCGCTGGTGTGCGGCAGGGTGGCGCCGGGGGCAGCCATGCCCCCCGTGCACCCCGTCGAACTCACATGTCCATGCCGCCCATGCCGCCCATGCCACCCATGCCGCCGGGCATGCCGCCAGCGCCGGATTCATCCTTCGGTGCTTCGGCCACCATGCATTCGGTGGTCAGCATCAGGCTGGCAACCGAGGCTGCGTTCTGCAGGGCAGTGCGCGTCACCTTGGTCGGGTCCAGGATGCCCATTTCGATCATGTCGCCATAGGTGTCGTTGGCCGCATTGAAGCCGTAGTTGCCAGTGCCTTCGAGCACCTTGTTGATCACCACGCTGGGCTCGCCACCGGCGTTGGCCACGATCTCACGCAGCGGCTGCTCGACGGCGCGCAGCACGATCTTGATGCCGGCCTCCTGGTCGTGGTTGTCACCCTTGATGGTGCCGGCCGACTGGCGGGCACGCAGCAGGGCCACGCCACCACCGGCGACGATGCCCTCTTCCACCGCAGCGCGCGTGGCGTGCAGGGC
>JBBRJU010000062.1:0-8392 GCA_038218895.1 Burkholderiales bacterium | reverse complement strand
CACAGCAGCGGCGGATCCATCTCGCGGCCGAAATGGCGGTGCTTGCGCATCACGGTGAAAAACGCGTCCATCGCGCCGCCGCCTTCCCCCGCGTCCACCACGATCAGGCCGGTACCGCCTTGCGCCAGGCTCTTGTCCATGCTGATGGGCAAGCCGGCTTGCCGCATCAGCAGGCGCGCTTCGCCCACGCACAGCATGGGTTTGCAATGGCGAAACTGGTCCTTGATGAATTCCATGGTGTGGCCGTCTTGCGCCAGCGCGGCGACGGCTTGCGCTCCATCGGCCAGGATCAGCGCGTCGAACAAAAAACCCGGCTCGTTCTCCATCGACGCGTCGGCGTTCACCACCTCGCCCCCGATGCTGGGCATCGGGCCGATGCGGGGCCCAACGATGCGCGCCACAACGCCTTGCGCCAGCAGTGCGGCCTGTGCCTCCAGCACAAAAGCGCCCTCCACACCAGGCGCCACCAGGATGGCCACCTTGCGCCCAGCCAGAGAGCCGTCGCCCGGGCGGTGCAGCAGCGACAGCGCCGGCGACTTCATCACCTCCGGTGTCGCCACCGCAGTCGTGGCCTTGGGCAGCGGCTCGGGCAGTGTGTCCATGCCCAGGCCCATCGCCACCTTGGCCGCCAGCGGCTGCGAGGCATTGCGCAGCATCGCCACGGTGCGCTGCCGGATGGCCGGCACCGTCACCTTGGACAGCTCGAACCGGAAGGCGTTGGCGATGTGGGCCTGCTCCACGGGCGTCTGGCTCTCGTAGAACAAGCTGGCCTGGGTGTAATGGTCGGCAAACTTCTCGGGTTTGGCGCGCACCTTGCCTTGTTCTTCCTTGGCCGAGATGCTGGCCGCCACCGACACAAAACCCTGCGCCGCGCCAGCCTGAAAGGGGCAGCCACCGCCCAGCGAATTCGGCTCGTACGACACCCTGCCGCGCGGGATGGCCTGGCGGTGCATGCCGTCGCGCTGGTGGTTGTGCACCTGCGCGATCGGGGCGTTGATCGGAATCTCGTGGAAGTTGGGCCCACCCAGGCGCGAGATCTGGGTGTCGACATACGAATGGTGGCGCCCAGCCAGCAGCGGGTCGTTGGAGAAATCGATGCCCGGCACGATGTGCGCGGTGCAAAACGCCACCTGCTCGGTCTCGGCAAAGAAGTTGTCCGGATTGCGGTTCAGCACCATGCGCCCCAGTGGGCGGATGGGCACCAGCTCTTCAGGCACGATCTTCGTCGCGTCGAGCACGTCGAAGCTGAATTGCTCGGCCTGTTCTTCGGTGAACACCTGCACGCCCAACTCGTATTCGGGATAGGCGCCGCTCTCGATGCGCTCCCACAGGTCGCGGCGGTGGTAGTCGGGGTCGGCGCCTGAAATCTTCACCGCCTCGTCCCAGACCAAGGAGTGCGTGCCGGCGGTCGGCGTCCAGTGGAACTTCACGAAGGCCGACACCCCATCGGCGTTGACCATGCGAAAAGTGTGTACACCGAAGCCCTGCATGGTGGCGTAACTGCGCGGGATGGCGCGGTCGGACATGATCCACATCAGCATGTGCGTCGACTCGGGCATCAGCGAGACGAAATCCCAGAAGGTGTCGTGCGCGCTGGCGGCCTGCGGCATCTGGTGGTGTGGCTCGGGTTTGACGGCGTGCACCAGGTCAGGGAATTTCATCGCGTCCTGGATGAAGAACACCGGCATGTTGTTGCCCACCAGATCCCAGTTGCCTTGGTCGGTGTAGAACTTGACCGCGAAGCCACGCGCGTCACGCGCGGTGTCTTTGGATCCACGCTCACCCGCCACGGTGGAGAAGCGGACGAAAACGGGCGTGATCTTGCCTGCCTCCTGGAAGGGTGCCGCCTTGGTCAGGTCGGTGGCGGCGTCGTAGCACTCAAAGAAGCCGTGCGCAGCCGACCCGCGGGCATGCACTATGCGCTCGGGAATGCGCTCGTGGTCGAAGTGCGTGATCTTCTCGCGCAGGATGAAGTCTTCGAGCAGCGCCGGGCCGCGCACGCCGTACTTCAGCGAGTTCTGGTTGTCGGCGATCTTCACGCCCTGGTTGGTGGTCAGCGCCTGCCCTGCAGAATCGATGCGCACCCGGTCCAGCGGCGCGATGCTGGCGTTGACGCCTTCAGGGGCGACGCTGCCAACCTTCTCCGACGTGTTGTCCTCAGACAGGGTGCTGCCGGTGGGCAGCCGTGATGCTGGCTGAACCGTGTCACCGGCGGGCGGCGCCAGGCCATTGGCAAACCCATGCTCAGCGGGCTTGGTGGCATTGAACGGCATGCCGGCCGCCAGGTCATGGGTTTGTGCGGCCCTGGCCGCTGCCGGGTCTGCGGCGGTGGCTGAGGCGGCGGTGGCGAGCCCGGTTTCCGAAGGCCCGCTGTCGGTGTTGCGTGCCGCCGCCTTGGCTGCGCTGGTCTTGCTGGCAGCCCCGCGCGGGGCCGACGTCGTGTTCTTTGGCATGGCATGTCCTGGGTGGGTTGTTCGGCCAGCCGATCGGACGATCGATCAGCGGGTTCCCACCGTGGCAAACGAAGTGCCCGGGTCCATCCTTGGCGACGCCTGCATTGATGCCAGTCAACCGGCGGTGTGGGTCAGAACGCGAGCCGGCTGCTGGATCAAGTGAAGGCGCGGCTCAGCAGCAGCTCCAGTTCTTCATAGGTGCGCTCCTTGTTGATGATGCCGGTGACGCCGACCCGGGCCGCTTCGTCTTCCAGTTCTTGCGAGATGAAGCCGGTGCTGATGATCACCGGCACCGCGGGCAGCAGCGCCTTGACGGCACGGGCCACGTCGATGCCGGTCATGCCGGGCATGCTGTGGTCGGTGACCAGCGCATCGAAGCGCAGCACACCGCTGTGCATGGCTGCGAGTAAATCCTGTGGCGCGTTGAACGTGGTGACGCGGTAGCCGGCGCGCTCCAGCATGCGGTGAACCATCAGCAGCAGCACCTCGTCGTCATCGAGGTAGACCACATGCTGGCCGCGTGCCATGGCCTTGGGCTGCGCTGCCTGCGCCGCCACACTGGGCGGGCCCTGTGTCGAGACGGGCAGGTAGACCGAGAAGCAGCTGCCCTCGCCCGCCCTGGAGCGGACCACCACCGCGCCCCCATGCACCGTCACCATGCTGGCGATGATGTGCAGACCCAGCCCTGTACCGTGGCCGCGCGGCTTGGTGGTGAAAAAGGGCTCGAACAGGCGCCTGCGTGTCTCGACACCCATGCCGGCGCCGTTGTCCTGCACCTCGATCAGCGCATAGTCACCCGGCGCCAGTTGTCCGACATCGGCCAGCTGGCCTTCGGCGACGACAACCTTGTTCAGCCGCACCTCGATCAGGCCCTGGCCAGCCGGCAGCGCGTGCCAGGCATTGGTGCACAGGTTCAGCAGCACCTGCTGCACCTCCGACGGGTTGGCGGTGGCCATCACCGGCTCGGTGGTCAGGGCACTGGCGATCTGCACGCTGGCCGGCAGGCCCGCACGCAGCAGGGTCAGGCTTTCCTCGACCAGGGGGCGCAGTGGCTGGGCCACGAAATCGCGCGTGCTCAGCCGGCTGAATGCCAGGATGCGGGCGACAAGCTCGCGGGCGCGCGCCCCGGCCACACCGATCTGGTCAACGCTTTGACGCGGCTCGGAGCCAGGCGCCAGCTGCTCCTTGAGCAGGCCCACATGGCCCAACACGGCGCCGAGAATGTTGTTGAAGTCGTGCGCGATGCCGCTGGCCAGCGTGCCGAGCGACTCCATGCGCTGCGCCTGCAGCACTTTCTGCTCCTGGTCGGCCCGCGCCTGCGCTTCCTTGCGGCGCTCGGTGATGTCGATCATCAGCACGGTCAGACCTTCTTCACACGGAAAAATCCGGGTGTGCAACCAGAGGCCGGAAGGCGACCTGTGTCCATCGAAGCACCGCGCCTCGCCACTGCTCAGGGCCGCGCGCGCCTCGCTTTCGAATGGCGTGCCCAGATTCTCTGGAAAGGTGGTCCAGAAGTTTCGGCCGACGATCTCCTCACGCTTGCGGCCGACGAGCCGCTCGAACACCACATTGACATGCTCGATACGCCAGTCGCTCGACAGCAGCAGATAGTTGTCTGCGATGAAGTCGAGCGACACCACCAGGCGTTCGTTGAATGCGCGACGTAACTCAGCATTGCCTGGCATCCCTTCGATGCGTTGCACGCCGTGCATGGCCAGCACCTTGACCGCAAAAGCCTGGTGCGCGGTCAGCGTCCGTTCAGCTGCGTCGAGCACTTGTAGTTCGTAGCGGCGGTGATCGGCCAAAAAGCCTTCGCTGGCCAGAACGTGGAGCAACGCCGATATCGGACCGGTGCGCGCGATGACATTGCTGTCACACAGTAGTACAGCGGCGGCGCAGCCGCTGAGCTGGGCGGCATGCGTGACCAGTTGAGCCAGGATGCCATCGGTCGGCATGGCGGCATCTCCGGTGCGCGAGCTGTTCTTACGGACGCAACTGCGGCGATTGTGGGCGGCTTTCGGCAGCCGGCGTCCCGCTAGGCAGTCAACGCCTGAAGCAGACCGGGCACGTGACGTGCCAGCATGAAAGCTGTATATTCGTACAGTTATTAGCAGGCTTCGTTGCCTTTGTTCGTTTCACCGGCCCTTGACTTGCACACCATCCGCAAACTCGCGATCCTCGCGGACGCCGCCAAATACGACGCGTCCTGCGCGTCCAGCGGCACCGTCAAACGCCATTCGGTCGGCGGCCGCGGCATCGGCTCGACCGAAGGCGCCGGCATCTGCCACAGCTATGCGCCCGACGGCCGCTGCATCTCGCTGCTGAAGATTCTGCTGACGAACCACTGCCTCTACGACTGCCTGTACTGCATCAACCGGGTGACCAGCAACGTGGCGCGCGCCCGCTTCACTGTCGATGAGGTGGTGCAGCTCACGCTCGATTTCTACCGCCGCAACTGCATCGAGGGCCTGTTTCTCAGCAGCGGCATCATCCGCAGCGCCGACTACACGATGGAGCAGGTGGTGGAGGTGGCGCGGGTGCTGCGCGAGGAGCATGACTTTCGCGGCTACATCCACCTCAAAACCATCCCCGAGGCCAGCCCCGACCTGCTGGCCCGCGCCGGCCGCTACGCCGACCGGCTGAGCATCAACATCGAGCTGCCCACCAACGAGGGCCTGGCCGCGCTGGCGCCCGAAAAAGACGGCCAGGCGATCCGCCGGTCGATAGCGCGGCTGCGCATCCACATCGACGAGGCGAAAGAGGCGGCGCAGCCGCAGGCGGCGGCCTCGCAGCCCGCACGCAGCCCGAAGCGCGCCAAGCCGCCACGCTTTGCGCCGGCGGGGCAGAGCACGCAGATGATCGTGGGCGCCGATGCGGCCGATGACCGCAGCATCCTCACCACCAGCGCGGCGCTGTACGGCGCCTACCGGCTCAAGCGGGTGTATTACTCGGCCTTCAGCCCCATTCCGGATGCGTCGCAGGCACTGCCGCTGGCAGCACCGCCGCTGGTGCGCGAGCACCGGCTCTACCAGGCCGACTGGCTGATGCGGTTCTACGGCTTTGCGCACGACGAGATCGTCGGCAGCAGCAACGGCATGCTGGCGCTCGACATCGACCCCAAGCTGGCCTGGGCGCTGGCGCACCGCGCCTGTTTTCCGGTCGACCTGAACCGCGCGCCCAAAGAGATGCTGTTGCGGGTGCCGGGCCTGGGCGTCACGTCGGTCAAGCGCCTGCTGCAGGCGCGGCGCGGGCGCACGCTGCGGCTCGACGATCTGGCGCGGCTCAAGGTGGCATTGAAAACAGTGCTGCCGTTCATCGCAGTGCCAGGGCATGGCGTGAAGGGCGGCATCGACGCGGCCGGCCTGGCAGAGCGGCTGCGGCCGCAGCCGCAGCAGCAGACGCTGTTCGACAGCTGAGTGCTTTGCGGTGGGCGGTGAGCGGTGCGCGGTACGGGTGGCGCGGCACGCGGTGCAGGCTGCGCGGCCAGCATTGCGCTGCAAACAGTGCGTGGCAAGCGTGCATGGCCAGCAGGGCGCGGTCGGCAGCGGGCAGTTTTCACTTCACTGCGGGTGTTGCGCGATGACTGAGCGGGTCATCACGCTGCAGAGCGAAACCGATGTTGGCGGCTTCCGTGACGCGGCGCGCCGCCTGCTTGCCGCGCGTGTGCCACCGGCACAGGTGGGCTGGCAGGTTGCCGGCCGCAGCGCAGGCGATCTGTTCGGTGACCTGTCTGGCGATCTGTCCGGCAATCTGTTCCGTGATGTGCCGCCGGCGGTTGCCGAGGCACCGCCGTCCGCCGCCGCACGGGTGAACGTGCCGCCGTTCTTCATCGCGCTGTGCGAGCGCGCTGCGCTGCACGCCGACCCGAACCGCTTCGGCTTGCTGTACCGCCTGTTGTGGCGCCTGGTGCACGAGCCGGCGCTGCGCCACGACCCGCTCGACGCCAACCGCATGCACGCTGAGCAGCTGGCGCGCGCGGTGCGGCGCGACATGCACAAGATGACCGCATTCGTGCGCTTTCGGCCACTGACCAGCGCGGCCGGCGCGGCCAGCAACACCGAGCACATCGCCTGGTTCGAGCCCGACCACCACATCGTCGAAGCCACCGCGCCGTTCTTCACCCGCCGCTTCGCGCAGATGCGCTGGGCGATCCTGACACCCGCATGCTGTGTGCGCTGGGACGGCCAGGCACTGGCCTTCGGCCCCGGCGCCAGGCGCGCAGACGCACCCCCCGCCGACGCCGCCGAGCAGCTCTGGCTCACCTACTACGCCAGCATCTTCAACCCGGCACGGCTGAAGATCGCGATGATGCACAAGGAGATGCCGCGTAAGTACTGGAAGAACCTGCCCGAGGCGGTGTTGATCCAGCCGCTGATTGCCAGCGCAGCGCAACGCAGCGGGCAGATGGTCGCGCAGGGCGCCAGTGCGCCGGTGCACCGGCGGCCGGCGGCGTCCACCGCGCTGCGCCTCGACCAGCAAGCGGCCATCGTCCACCTGCCCGGCACGCTGGCCGCACTGCATGCCGCAGCCGAGCGCTGCCGCGCTTGCCCGATCGGCGCGCTGGCGACCCAGGCGGTGCCGGGGGAAGGCCCGTTGCACGCGCGCCTGATGCTGGTCGGTGAACAGCCGGGCGATGTAGAAGACCTGCGGGGTCGGCCGTTTGTCGGCCCGGCGGGCCAGTTGCTGGCGCGTGCACTGGCGCAGCTGGGCTGGCCGCGCGAGACGGTCTACCTGACCAACGCGGTACGGCATTTCAAGTTCGCGCTGCGCGGCAAGCGCCGCATCCACAAGACGCCCGCACAGCAGGAAGCGGCGGCCTGCCTGCACTGGCTGGAGGCCGAGCTGGCGCTGGTGCAGCCCGGCGCGGTGATCGCGCTGGGCGCCACGGCGGCCCGCGCACTGCTGGGGCACGCCGTGGCGGCGACGGCCGAGCGGGGCCGCTGGTTCACGCGTGACGACGGTTTGCGCGTGCTCGTGACGCTGCACCCGTTAGCGCTGCTGCGCCTGGACGCGGGCGAGCGCGAGGCGCACTACATCCGCTGGCTCGCCGACTTGCGGCAGGCCGATGCCATCAACCGGGGGTGATGGCGGGGTTGTGGATGGGCGCCGCCGCATCTGCAGCATCCGCAACAGCCACAACATCCCCGACGGCGGCCACACCGAACAGCACCCGCATCGCCGCACCGGCGTCGGCACCCTTGCGCCACGCGATCACATGGAGCCCACCGCCCGGCGCGCAAGCCGCCACGGCCACTGCCTGCTTGGGGCACAGCCGCAGACAGCCCGTGGGCACGATGTGTGTTCTGGGCTGCCCCGCCTGCCGCAGCGCCGGCAACAGCGCACGCGCCACTTTCTTGGCGCCGAATTTCTTCGGCCCCTTGCTGCGCTTCTCGCAGGCCTTGCAGACCATCACGATCTGCTTCCAGCCCGGGCGCAGGGTGCGGACGGCATCGGTGGCGGGAGCAGCTTTCGGGTCGTTCATCGGCCCAGTATCGGCTGTTCAGGCGGGCCAGGTGCCGTGGGGGCCGGGTGCGGTGGGGCTGGGCATCGCGCCCGATGCTGCGGCAACTTTCCACCGCTTTCGCCGCTGCGTAGGGACTGACCGCCACGAAGCGCCGACCTCTTCCGCCGCTGCAAGAACATCGACGACATCCTGCACAAGGACGTCGGCTGGACCAGCGAGCTGGACTACACCGAGCAAAGCAATCATCCTGGCTGCTGTTCCTGCGGTACCTGAACGCGCTGGAGCAGGAGTGCCTGGTACGCAACCCGATGAGCGTGATTTTTATTGCCGCTGATGTGAATCCGCCTCTATTCGCTGGCGAGGGGGCGGATTTGTTTGCGGGCACGGAATGGCGATGCTGTGGCCACGGCGCAATGACATCAGGGCCTGCATGGCAGGCCCTGATGTTTGGGTGATGTCGGGTGTGCCGCCGATG